>JAWOGX010000106.1:0-6982 GCA_046496455.1 Bacteroidales bacterium
ACTGCTCAACAACCCTGAGGTGATGAAGGCGTATTTGGGGATGGAGTAGATTGGTAGATTGGTATGGTTCGGGGTTATTGGTTTGGGGTTTTCAGGCTTTAAATTTCGAACCTTTCATCGAAGAACTCTTCAGGTATTGCATTAAGGCGCTGATTCTTCTACTGAGAATTTCTGCCATTTCAAGTATTTCATTACATTGTTCTTCTGATATGTATCCGAAATCACTGGCCCGGTACAATTGTGAACGGACTTCCTCATTTGAGCCTTTTGCAATGGACAGGAAATTGATGAACTCCTTGTTCCCACCACGGCCAAATCCTTCAGCAATGTTGTCCATGATTGAACCTGATGCATTTCTGATCTGAAACTTAAACCTTAAATCCTGGTTAAACCCGCCGGAAGATGTTATCTGAAATATTCGAATACATAGCATTCGAGACTCTTTCCACACTTCAAGATCTTCAAACTTTTCAATCGTCATACAGTTTTGAATTAATAAGACAAACCCCGAACCTGAAACTTCAAACCCCATTCCCGAACTTCAAGCCCTGAACCCTCAAACCCTGAACATCAAACTTCAAACCTCAAACCTTTCAACGTATGATCAGTTTCTTAACTTCAGAACCTTGATAATCTATGAATTGCATGAAATAGATGCCGGATGGCAGCTGTGAAATATCTATCACTGAACCATTCTGAAGTTGGCTTTGGTGATAAAGCATTTTGCCTGTGCAATCAAGGATGTACAAGTGTGAGCCATGATCAACACCCGGGATGCCGGTAACTGTAACGTTAGTGCTGGCCGGATTGGGATAGACGGAGATGCCTGTCAGATCGGGTCTGTCAACAGGGATGGAAATCGTTGAGAAAGGTTTTGTAATGACCATTAGTGCAGCTATGGCAGAGCGGGTGATTTTCTCAGCGAGCCATTTGCTGTTTGCACCCAGACCGATGGTGTCAGAGAACTGATGGTAATACGGATTAAATGCCCCTCCGAAACGGTCGCTGTTTTCAATGAGGAACAGTGCCGGGATCATTTTAGCCCAGAAAGGGGCGTGGTCACTGGCATAAAGCACCACAGAGACGGAGTCCTGGTCCACTTCCAGTTCAGGGACGTAAATTCCCGTGGCCGTCAGGTAATCCTGCATTAATCCTGCGCAGAAATATCTCCAGCAAACACTCACGGATGAATCTGCAAGGGCATGGCTATAAGCGATCATATCCAGGTTGATCATCCCGGCGATATTGAAATGGTTCACAGCACTGTCGACAAAAGCCTTACTACCCCAAAGTCCCACCTCTTCGGCAGAAAACAGGACCAGTATCAGCGATTTTTCGAGTTCGTAGTCATTGATCACCCTGGCCATCTCTATCACAGCAGCAGTACCCGAAGCGTTATCATCGGCGCCGGCACCGGGAACCACGGCATCGTAATGACCGCCCATCACCCAGTATTCATTGGGCTGAACAGTGCCATAACGGATGGCAACGACATTGGGAGGTGTGTTGGGTTTGAAATACTGAAAAAATACCGTGTCCATGCGGTATGCCTGTAACCTTTGTTTCAGGTAGTTGGCAGGAACCATACTGTTGTTTGCGTTTACACGGTCCATGGGTTGCAGGTCTGCTATGGTTGCGAAAATGGAATCGCCCGACACCGATTGCACTATCGGCTGGATCCAGGGATTCTGGGCTGCCAGCGTCTGTGCAGTTGCGAAGATCAACATTAAAAAAAGTGAACGGAAAGTTTTCATGCAGCTGGTATTTGATTGGGAAACAAAAATACCATTAAAATGGTTGCAAGGGGTCAGGTTTTCAATGTGACATGATTTTCTCCCGTTTAACAGAATTGCTATTTTTGTTTCAACCTAAACCTTAAATGCTATGACTAGAATTCTGATGATGGTAATCCTGGCTTTGATGATTATGTCAATGCAGGGACAACAAAACCTTGCATTAAATGCTGTAGCCTCGGCTTCGGCTAGTTCTTCCGGCTCCTACGGACCAGCCAACTGGAACGATGGAATGAAAGGCCCCCAGTACTATTTCGGCTGGGTTGGAACCGCAGCTACCTTTGTGCAACCGGCATGGATTCAGTATGAATGGACTACTCAGCAGACATTGAACAGGATCATTTTCTGGCCTCCCACCTGGTCTCAACCCGGATATGTATATTTCACAGGTTCTGCAAAGGTGCATTATTGGGATGGCAACGCCTGGATTAGCCACCACACTTTTCAATCCGGATTGCCCGGGTACATCGACACAATCAATTTTGCCACGATTAACACCACCAAAGTCAGGATTACCAATTTTGTCATTACAGGTCAGGACAACCCTGGCTGGGACGAAATTGAGGTCTTCAACAACCCTGTCGTTTCAAATGACCCGGATCTGAAAATATGCGGTATTTATGCTCCGGCCGATACCGTTGTTGCGAATTCACCGCTCATCGTAGAGGTGTATGTCTGCAATGTGGGTAATGTTACCGTCGATAGTTTCCATATCTCTTACTGGCCTGTTGGCAGCCCCGCGGCTACGACGGAGAACTGGATCGGTACTCCAGGTTTAGCTCCCGGAGATACTGCCCTGCATGCTTTTTCTGTTCCCCTGATGGTACCCTGGGGAACATCAGCATTATGTGTGTATACCGATTACCCGGGAGATGTTAACCCCTTCAATGATACGCTCTGCAAAACCATCTTTGCCCCCGGAGGTCCGATAGGGATCAGCAAGTCAAACCCGGATATGGATCAGTCCGCAGGTGTCAGGATCTTCCCGCAACCTGCAAACAATCTGTTAAACGTGGAATTTGATCATCATCCTGGACTGGTCAGATGGAATCTTACCGATCTCAAGGGCAGAATAATGAATGCTGATCTGGTGAGCTGTCACAATGCCGGTCTGAAGATCAATACCTCCGCTTTAAAGCCCGGAGTATATCTCCTCACATGTGAATGGGACAATCACCGATCAGTTCATAAGGTGTTCATAAGTAATTAATCACATCATCACATCATCACATCAACACATCAACACATCAACACATCAGCAGATCATCCACTGTGCCTGATCCACTTCCACAACTCCTTGTAGGTGGGTTTCTTCCCATACATGAGGATACCGGTGCGGTAAATCTTGGCGGCAAGCCAGGTTGTAGCGAGGAAAGTAAGGATGAGGATGGCCATGCTCAGCATCTGCTCCCAGATTGGTACCCCGAAAGGTATCCGCATCATCATGGTGATAGGGGAGGTGAGTGGTATCATGGAAAACCAGAAGGCTACCGGTCCCTGAGGATTGTTCATGATGAATGAAGACATCACAATACCAAGTACCATCGGGATTGTCACCGGCAGCATAAACTGCTGGGTGTCGGCCTCATTGTCAACGGCAGAGCCGATGGCGGCAAAAAGTGCGCTATACATCAGGTAGCCGAACAGAAAGTAAAAGACAAAAGAGAGCAGGATATTTACCACCGGAAGCCTGTCCAGAAGGCTGTACAACGATTCGATAAAAGGGTTGATGTCCTGATTGATTGCCAGGTTTTCACCAGGTACGAGCCCGGTGCCCGGTGCCGTAAACTGCTGCTGAACCAGATTGTCCGGTGTGAAACTTTCGGGGAAGGCTACTGCCACTATGCCCACAATGGCCGTGGTAAAAATAATCCAGAGCAGAAACTGAGTCAGGCCAACCATGGCCACACCGATGATTTTGCCCATCATCAGCTGAAAAGGCCTTACCGATGAGATGATCACCTCAACAATACGGTTGGTTTTCTCTTCGATGACACCCCGCATCACCTGGGCCCCGAACATAAAAATGAAAAAGTATATGATCAGCCCCCCTGCCATGGACAGGATCGATAATTCCAGCGGATTGCCAATACTGTCGGTCTGGTTGTCGATCAGCCCCACATCTACTTTTACTTTCCGCGTTTCGAGCTCCTGCTTGCTGATCCCAAACTCAGCCATCAGCTGCACCTCATCAAGGATATTCTGCAGTTCCGACCGGATGTATTCAATATTGGAAATACCTATCTGATTTTCGAAAAAGATAGGCGCATTTACTTTGGCTACCCCTTCCTGCATAATGTAAAGCACCCCGTCGTAATATCCATTGCTGACCATGTCCCGCACTTCCGCAATGGGCTGATCCAGGTAAACGAATTTCAGCGACCGGTTTTCGCGGATCTTTTCCTTGAACAGGCCCGTTTCATCCACTACCAAAAGATTGTAAACCTTGTCCGACTGCTGGCTGAGGTAGATGGGCAGAATCATCACGGCTGCCATCAGGAGCGGTCCCAGGATGGTCATGATGATAAATGACTTTTTCTTGACACGGGTGAGGTACTCACGCTGGATGATGAGCCATATCTTATTCATAATCTTGTGCTGATTTTTTCGGGTTTGATTCGTTGACCAGTCTGATGAATATATCGTTCATGCCTGGCATGATCTCGCGGAAACTTTTTACGGATCCGTGTTGCATAATTTCAGCCAGCAACGCATTGGGGTTGTCATCTTTGGTAAGCTGCACCCGGAGGTTCATCCTGCCGTGATCCTTTTCCGCAGCAACCACCCTGAATCCCGAACTATGAAAAAGTTCAGCTTCGTTGAAGGGGATCAGTTCAATTTCATACTGATGCTCACTGAAATTCTGACGGATTGCGCTTACCTTGCCCTCCAGGATCTTTTCAGATTTGTTGATCAGTGCAATATCATCACAAATCTCTTCCACAGAAGCCATATTGTGTGTTGAAAAGATAATGGTGGCGCCGTTCTCCCGCAGTTTCAGAATCTCCTCCTTGAGCATCTGCGTGTTGATGGGGTCAAATCCGGAAAAGGGTTCATCGAAGATCAGAAGTTTTGGCTCGTGCAGCACAGTGACAATGAACTGCACCTTTTGCTGCATCCCTTTTGAAAGCTCTTCCACCTTTTTGTTCCACCAGTGGTGGATGTCAAACTTCCTGAACCACGCCTTCAGGCGCTTCTCCGCTTCCGCCCTTGAAAGCCCTTTTAACCGCGTGAGGTAAAGCGCCTGTTCCCCGACGCTCATCTTCTTGTATAACCCCCGCTCTTCAGGAAGGTAGCCAATCATATGGATGTGTTCCTTCCGTAAAGGTTGCCCGCCGATAAGGATATGCCCCTCATCCGGCGCAGTAATCTGGTTGATGATCCTGATAAGTGTGGTCTTGCCGGCCCCGTTCGGGCCAAGTAACCCATATACGCTCTGTTCCGGTACCGAAATGGAAACGTCCCTCAATGCCTGGTGCGCTGCGAAGGATTTGTAGATATTGTGTGCTTCAAAAAAAAACATATCGTTTTTATTAACTATAATAAGTGTTTGCTTAAGATTCCAACAGCTTGGTTCATTGATGGAAAAACGTTGACATAAATCTCTCGACTCTCGACTCTCGACTCTCGACTCTCGACTCTCGACTCTCTACTCCTGAAAATACTCTTTCATCCTGTCAAAAAAGCTTTTGTCACGTGACGTTGGTTTTGGGCTAAAGTTGTTGGATTGCCTGAGTTGTTCAATGAGCTTTTTTTCATCGCGTGAAAGGCTTTGCGGGGTCCAAACATTCACATTGACCAACAGGTCTCCCCGCTGGTAATGGTTCACTCCGGGAAGCCCCTTGCCTTTCAAACGGAAGACTTTTCCCCCCTGGGTGCCTTCCGGAATCTTGATCCTGGCTTTCCCTTCGAGGGTCGGTACTTCAGAAGTGGTACCCAGCACCGCATCCGGGAAGCTGATATAGTGATCGTAAAGCAGGTTTCGTCCGTCGCGCACAAGCTCCGGATGGGGCAACTCTTCAATCAGTACGATCAGATCACCGGGGATACCACCCCTGGCTCCCGCATTCCCTTTGCCACTGAACGAGAGCTGCATCCCCTCTTCCACGCCTGCTGGAATGTCGATGGTGATCACTTCGTTCTCCTTCACGATGCCATGGCCCAGGCAATGATCACACTTGTTGGCAATCACCTGCCCTTCCCCGCCGCAGGCCGGACAGGTTGAAGAGGTCTGCATCTGGCCAAGGAAAGTGTTTGTAACCCGGGTCACATGGCCACTTCCACGACAGGTGGAACAGGTCTGGTAGGCAGAGCCGTCGCGTGCACCACTGCCATTGCAGGTGTTGCACTTTACGTATTTGTCTACTTTGATCTTCTTCTCTACCCCTTTGCTGACCTCTTCCAGCGTCATCTTCACTTTGATACGCAGGTTGGAGCCTTTATTTACCCTTCTCGTTGTTCCGCCCCGTGATGAGCCAAAACCACCGAATCCACCGAAAATATCCCCAAAATGGCTGAAGATATCCTCCATATTCATCGAAAAACCACCATAACCACCACCTGCGGCATTACCAAGGCCCGCATGGCCGTAGCGGTCATACTTCTGCTTCTTTTCCGGATTGCTCAACACTTCGTAAGCCTCCGCTGCCTCTTTGAACTTCTCTTCTGCTGCCTTGTCTCCCGGATTCTTGTCAGGGTGAAATTTCAACGCCTGCTTCCGGTAAGCTTTTTTGATCTCTTCTGCCCCGGCATCTTTCCCCACCTCCAGTATTTCGTAGTAATCTCTTTTTGCCATGCGTTTGTCTCGGTTTAATTGGCTACTGCAACTTTGGCATACCGTATCACTGCGCCGTTCAGCATATATCCCTTTTCAATCTCATCAACCACTTTTCCCCGCATCTCTTCCGACTCAGCCGGCAGGTTTGTGATCGCTTCATGCAGGTCGGTGTCAAAGGGCTCCCCGACGGACCTGATCTCCTCAAGTCCTTTCTGCTCCAATACTTTTTTGAGTTTTCCATGGATAAGTTCAACACCTTCACGGATTGCCACAACATCCGTGGCGGAATCAAACGATCGTGCTGCCCTGTCGAAGTCATCCAGTACAGGAAGAAGTTGCGTAATCAACCCGGATGCTGCCGTCTTCAGCAGATCAGCCCGTTCACGCTGTGTGCGCTTGCGGTAGTTGTCGA
>JAWOGX010000138.1:0-5476 GCA_046496455.1 Bacteroidales bacterium
TCCCTTTTACTGAATACACCCCCGATCTGGCCATTACACGGATCATCGGGAGGCTGATTCCCAATCTGGCCGGTTACAGATTCTCGGTAAATGAGAAACACGGACACGCTCACTTTCCAACCCCTGATTCCCTGGTGTCATGCTCTCCGCTGATTTGCTATGAGGCAGCATTTTCCAATATGAAACCGGTAAGTCCAAACCACCCTTCCATTCTTGTACTGCTGATGAATGAAGGTTGGTATGACAGCAAAAAGGTGGCATCCCAGTTCATGTACTTTGCCGCTGCAAGAGCCATTGAACAGCGCAGGGCTGTCGTCAGATCATCCAATGCAGGCATTTCCGGCATAATCAATCAGAAAGGGGAGGTGACGCATATCAGCAGTGGCTGGGGCAGCCAAATCATTTCCGCAGTGGTAAGGGCCAATCAGCAAAGCACTCCCTTTACCGAATATGCCCCAATGCTGATCTTCCTGCCTTTATTATTGATCATTATCATATTTATAGTAATTATTTCAACTAAGAAATGAAACATTATCATTTAACAATTTGATAAATATTTATTTAGGAAAATGCTTGCTTTCAGGATTTCTATAAAGTATCTTTGATATCCTGTTAACCCAATATCATATTCACCTAATCAACATCTTATGAAAAATAACATGGCACTGGCGAGATCCTTTCTTGCCTTCTGGCTGATAGTTTTGCTCATGGTGTTTAAAAATTGTGATTGCAGTGATGAGCCGTCAAAGGTCAATGTAGGGGTGGGTGGTGCGAAAACCTCCGGGTCTGCGACCATTTCGCTGAATGAGCTGAACAAAATGGTTTCCGGCGCTGATAAGCAGTATGTTTCCGTTTCCTTCTCCGGGAACCTCGAATCAGGGACCGAAGGAACCGGTGAAACCTCTTTTACGACCCAGAAAACCATCGAGGTGACCAGCACTGCAGTGAAACCTGTCCCTTCGGTGAACAGGTACAACCTGAAGCCGGGTACCTGGAAAATGACGGTGTCAACCGGCACATGGTCAGCTTCCTGTACCAAAGCAGTAGCTGCTGATGCCTCAGCATCATTTGTGTTCAGATACAATTCACCCAATTGCCAGTAAACAAAAATGTATACCATGAAAAAGTATCTTACTGTGAAAGTTATTGTTGTCCTGATTGTTTTGACAGGCAACGTGGTATTCCCGACAAAGAGTGCTGATGGTTGTATGACCCATAAGGTAGAAGATGCAGACATCAATGTGACACTTCCGATTGCTGAACTCCAGGGCCTTATTCAGCAATTACAGGATGCAGGCAGCCAGGTGGTAGGGGAGGCCGGGGTCCAGATCAGGCAATCTATTGATGAACTTAGCGCTCAGATGCAGCAAAGGATTGATCAGTTGAAGAATGCCGGTTCAGAGCTCATTGCTGAAGCTGCTACAGAAATGAAGGCGGTCATCAACGAACTGATCACCCAGGCAAAATCATTGCTCACCGAAGTGGACGCGATGATTAAAAGCAACATTCAGTGCATTGACTATGTGCTTGCCCAACGCATACAGCAAATCCTCGACGGAGCCTATGGATTGTTAGACAGGGTCGACGTGACGCTGAAAAATGCCATCGACAGGGTTTACATCAGGGCTACTATGCTGGTGGACACAAGCACCAGCCGCGTCGCCGTTGTGGTTGACAAGACACTCCTGCTTATTGCCAAAATCGTGATCCTGGTGCTCTGTTTTGTTATGTTGTTCTGGCTGATCAGAACCCTTTATCTGCAAAAGTTTCCAACCGTTAAATTCCTGGCCATCGGAATACCCGTCATCGTTGTGCTGCTGGTGGGGGGCGGTGTTTTTCTCCTGGTCAGCAAGACAGCACTGGGGCAGATGCTAGGCGAAAAAATCGAGGTGCCTGGCTGGCAAACCTCCTGTGATCAGGGTGAAGACTTCTACAATCAGTTCATTGAAATGAAAAACCAGGGAAAGACCATTGAAGAGATGAAACCTGTCGGGAAGAAAGCCCTGGAACAATTGAACTGGTGCATCTATGCCACCGTCAGCCCTGAAATAGCCGCCGAATCCTCCACCCGGATAGCAGCCATCAATGCTGTGCTGTTCCCTCCTTCAGTACCCCCCAGCTTTACATTGCCAGCCGGTGAAGACCCATGCAACCCATCATCCGGGCCTGGCTTTTCCATCAAACCCGAATGGCTCGGTAAATACAACATGGGGAAAATTGAGATGCTGAACAAGCTCTCCAGGGAGAAAGTATTGAAAACACAACCCATCATTGATAAAAATCTATACCAGGCCAATCTGATTAAAATCAATCCGGCTGTTATGATTCCCAAATCTCCTGTTGTTCCGATAAAAAAATATCAGTTGGAAAAAAAGGAGATAAATCCACGTGTACTGAAGCAATTGCAGTAGAGTTCCTGATGGCCGGCAGAGAATTTATTATCTTTGCCGGATGGAACTTCATCCTGATATAACCATTGAGGAGCTGGTCAGCCAGTATCCCGAATCTGTCGGAATCCTCAGGAACCATAACATCATCTGCATCATTTGCGGTGAGCCCGTATGGGGTACACTGCGGGAGCTGGCGTATGCCCGGGGGCTGGGTGATGATGAAATCCTGAAAATCATTGCAGAAATCAGACGAACCAGTTAATCTTACAGCAGGAAGCATGACGTGAAGGCACATCCTGATCAGATTCCAAACAAAAGCTGTTTTCGGATGTTTGTGCAATAGTGCTCCATTGAGAAAAGAAAACAATTTTATCCCTAAAACCAAATCATGATGAAGAAAAACATTGGTACTGCCGACAAGATCATCCGTCTCCTCATTGCAGCTGTCCTGATCGTCCTTTATTTTACCGGAGTTACAAGTGGAACCCTTGGGATAGTGTTGCTGGTTGTTGCTGCAATTCTTGCCCTGACTTCCCTGGTAAGTTTCTGTGGTCTCTATGCGATATTCGGGATCAGCAGTTGTCCGGTGAAGAAAAAATAATCAAGCTGCAACCACGATCCTCCACCTGCTCCTCCTGAATCTGAAAATTTGGCCGGAAGCATTACGGGGATATGGGTTAAGACTTGATTTGTGTGATGATGAAAAGTGGTCAAAAGATCCTGATTTCAATCACATGAATTGAATGTCCTCAGGGATGTCAAACTGGCTATCAGGGATTTTTGCATTGTCTTTGAGCTCCGTTGCTTCAAGCACCATTGCTGAATTTCCCATTTCTGCATTGGTTTTCATGGGAATGCCTTTCCATACCCAGTAAAAACCCTGCATCGGGATGCTTTCGTTGTTTATGGAATATTTGATACAGGGTTTACCAAGGATGGTTTCCTTTCCTGCCTCGTTAATTTTCATGTCTACCATAATTTCTTCTGTCAGATTTTCGAAATCTATATTGGGCTGCTCTGACAGACTGGTTTTTGTCCCCATCTTCTTAACCGGGTCGAAAGTGTAAATAAAACCATCTTTCGTGATGGTCACGGAATTGATCTTCATGCCCATCATTTCAGCAGTAGTTACTGTAGATTCCTTTTTGCCATAATCTGTGAAATAAAGGGTTTGCGTGGCATCCATTCCCATCATCTGGGTTTTGTATTGCACAATGCCGGATTCAATCCCATATTTCCCTTTACCGGTCTTGGTGAGTGATGCGTCATCATGTTTTTCCTGATCCGGGGCCTGGGAGCCTGAGTTGCAAGCAAATAAAAATAGTGCTGCACAGCATGATAAAATGACTTTTTTCATGATATAGAGAATTTGGTGAATAATAAATGCATGATAATGCCCGGACTTTTCTCAATGGGGCTGATCATACAGAATGTAAAGTTACTATTTAAAATGCTTTTTGGGGTTATGAACACAGATAATAATTTACGTTTCAATCTTTTCCGAATGTTTGCGTATCGTGAACCCTGACATACCATTCAATCCTATCACTATCTTTACCTGGATAATTTACGAATCAAAAGAAGAGATGAAAAAGAGTCTGATCTCCCTGCTGCTATGGTTTCTGGTATTTTTTCAGGGTACAGCCCAACCGTTTGAAATAGGGCATACTACCATCAATTTCGTAGATCCGGACCGAAATAATCGTCAGGTTTCCACAGAAGTGTATTATCCGGCAGATATGGCAGGGGATGATGTACCGTTTTCACTGCAATTCACTTTGCCAGTTCCGTTGGTAGTTTTCGGCCATGGTTTTCTGATGGTATGGAGTGCATACGAAAACATATGGTCAGCCCTGGTGCCCCAGGGTTACATTGTGGCATTTCCCACAACGGAAAGCTCTCTTTCACCAAATCATGATGAATTTGGAAAGGATTTGGCTTTTGTCGTCAGGGCTGCTTCTGCACTCTCCGGGAATCAGGCGTCACTGTTCTACCAGCGTATTGACACAATGGCTTGTGTGATGGGTCACAGCATGGGGGGTGGGTCAGCCTGCCTGGCTGCTGCCGGAGAGCCTATGATCCAAGCGATTGCAACGCTTGCTCCGGCTGAAACCACTCCTTCAGCCAAAGCGGCTGCAGCCGGAATCAATATCCCGTCACTCATCTTTGCCGGTGGCAATGATTGTGTTACGCCGCCACCAGCCCACCAGGTACCGATCTATGATTCTCTGGCCAGCACATGCAAAACATACATCAGCATTACCGGTGGCAGTCACTGCCAGATGGCCGAATATAATTTCTATTGCAACCTGGGTGAATCCACCTGCACACCACCGCCTGCCATCAGCCGACCCCAGCAACATATCGTGATCAACCGTTACCTGATTCCCTGGCTCGCATTTTTTCTGAAAGGTGATGCTTCTGCAGGTGCATTGTTCGACCAAACTTTACAGGGTGATCCTGAGATATTAACCACGAAGAACTGCAGCCTTGTTCTGGGATTCCAGGATCAGAATCTGGCTATTCGTCATAAAATCAGTGTTTATCCGAATCCGTTTACGCAGTTCTTCAGGGTTGATCTTCCTGATAATATGCCGGGAACATTTACCCTGTATGATCCGGTGCTCAGGAAAATCAACGAAATACAAGTACAGGGTTCAGCCATCATCCCTATTGAGGAAACGGTATCAGGCCTGTTGATTTACACTTTCAGAACTGCAAACGGCACCATGGTCTCTGGTAAGATACTTAAGAGATAAAACCACCCGAACCCCATATCAATACTCCACCATTTTCTTAATGGCTTCACGGATTCGCGCCACATCCGGAAGAATGGCCTTTTCCAGGATCGGGTTAAAACCCACCGGTGTGAATGTTGATCCTACGCGCATTACCGGTGCATCAAGATGTTCAAACGCTTTCTCATTGATCATGGCTGCGATCTCTCCGCTGAACCCTCCGAAAACTTTATCCTCCGTTACCACGATCACCCTGTTCGTTTTTCTGACCGTAGCCAGGATCGCTTCTTCATCCAGCGGCGACAGTGACCTGAGATCCAGCACTTCAACGTCGATGTTCAGCTCATT
>JAWOGX010000023.1:0-8354 GCA_046496455.1 Bacteroidales bacterium
GGGCTCCGGGATTTCGGTTGGTGCCCACTGCTGCGGGAGGATAATCGACGTGAACAATGGTCTGCATGGCGATGGACCGATGTCGCCGATGCGTCCTGGCAGCCTTCCCGTGGGGCAGTTGATCGATTTGTGTTATTCCGGAAAATATACGAGGGATGAGCTTTGGGATGTGATCACCCAAAACGGGGGGATGAAAGCCTATCTGGGTACCAAGGATGCCAAGCTGATTGAGCAGCGTGTGCTGGAAGGTGATAAGGAAGCTGCATTGATTTACGATGCCATTGCTTACCAGGTGGCCAAGGAGATTGGTGCCCTTGCCACGGTACTTGAAGGTGAGATAGACGGAATTCTGATCACCGGCGGCCTGGCATACAGCGATTACATCATCCGGGAAATTACCAGGAAGGTGAAGTTTATCGCGGAAGTAAAAGTATATCCGGGTGAACGTGAAATGGAGGGTCTTTACGCAAATGCCGTTATGGTTCTATCTGGCGAAGCCGAAATCAAAGAGTATGTCTGACAATACAAGTTTACACGGCAAAAAAGAAGCGGTGGTCCTGATCCTTGATTATCTCCACCGCACGGTAATGCATCACGCCATGTGGTTTGCAGAGGTTTCGCACCAGTATGGCCGTGACATCGCATTGGAGTTAATGCATGAGGTTCGCGACGCCAGCTACCCTATCCACCTGAAGCGACTGGCGAAAATTCTGCAGTTTGAGGTTGAGGATGGCCAGCCTGCGCCGCTGCTTCATTTACCCGAAGAAGAACTGGACGCGTTGAAGGAGGGTGTGGCAGTGAGCTGGCTTGCCAACGACGGGATCTGGTTTCAGGCTGTGGAGAAGAAATACGGGATGTTTGATGCAAAGCGATGCAACGATTCCTGCTGGGGACAGTTTTCACCGCTGGAGGCCATGTCGGTGAAGAAGTTGCTGGATCTTCCGGAAAAGCCGGGGCTGGAAGGGTTGAAGAAGGCCTTGCAATACCGGTTGTATGCCGCAGTCAACAAGCAGGATATTACGGAGGAGACAGAAAACAGTTTCGTCTTCAGGATGGTGGAGTGCCGTGTACAGGCGGCACGCAGGCGTAAAGGGATGGAGGATTACCCATGCAAGTCTGCAGGAATCATCGAATACCGCAGTTTCGCAGAAACCATCGACTCACGCATCACCACCGAATGCATTGCCTGTCCGCCGGATACGATGCCACGCGATTGGTATTGCGGGTGGAGGTTTAGTTTGTAAAGTTTATAAAGTTTGTAAATCAGGCATCCCATGTGATGACCACTTGCTGGTGGGTGGTCTTGGCGAAAATGAAATATCACCCCGTAAGCGGGGTTTACATATTCCTTCTGTACTGTCCGCCCACTTCAAACAATGCCTGGGTGATCTGGCCAAGTGAGCACCACTTCGAGGCCTCCATAATCTGTTCAAAGACATTCTGATTGTGCAATGCGCTTTGCTTCAGTGCAGTGATCGCTTCCGGGGATTTATCGGCATGAAAGCGGTGAAGCCTCTCCAGCATCTCAATCTGGTAATCCTTTTCAGCCTGTGTAGACCGGATCACTTCTCCCGGAAGGATGGTGGGTGAGCCTTGTGACGACAGGAAAGTATTTACCCCCATAATCGGCAAATCACCGGTATGCTTCAGGTTTTCGTAGTAAAGGGATTCTTCCTGTATTTTCCCGCGCTGATAGGCAGTCTCCATCGCGCCCAGCACTCCTCCACGTTCTGAAATGCGGTCGAACTCAGCCAAAACAGCCTCTTCAACCAGGCTGGTGAGTTCTTCAATGATGAAGGAGCCTTGCAGGGGGTTCTGGTTTTTTGCCAGCCCCAGCTCATGGTTGATGATGAGCTGTATGGCCATGGCCCGACGCACAGACTCTTCGGTCGGTGTGGTGATGGCTTCGTCATAGGCATTGGTATGCAGTGAGTTGCAGTTGTCGTAGATGGCGTATAATGCCTGCAGGGTGGTGCGGATATCGTTGAAGTCGATCTCCTGGGCATGCAGTGAGCGCCCCGAAGTCTGAATGTGGTATTTCAGCTGCTGGGATCGGGCGTTGCCTTTGTATTTGTTTTTGATGGTCTTGGACCAGATGCCCCTGGCCACCCTGCCAATCACAGAGAATTCGATATCAATCCCATTCGAAAAGAAAAAGGATAAATTCGGTGCAAACTTGTTGATATCCATTCCCCTGGCAAGGTAGTATTCCACGTAGGTAAACCCGTTGGCAAGGGTAAAAGCAAGTTGCGAAATGGGGTTGGCGCCAGCCTCAGCAATGTGGTATCCGGAGATTGAGACGGAATAGAAATTCCTTACATTTTCGTTGATGAAATATTCCTGCACATCGCCCATCAGTTTCAAGGCAAAATCAGTTGAAAAAATACAGGTATTCTGCCCCTGATCCTCTTTCAGTATATCAGCCTGTACAGTACCTCTCACTGCCGACAGGGTGCAGGTTTTGATATTATGGTATACATCTGCAGGCAGCACCTGGTCACCGGTAACACCCAGCAACATCAGCCCGAGGCCGTCATTCCCCGCGGGCAGGTCACCCTGGTAAACAGGCCTGGGGATGCCGCGGCTTTGGAATATTTCGTCGATTTTGTGGTTTACCTCCTCTTCCAGTCCGTTTTCCCTGATGTAGATTTCGCACTGCTGGTCAATGGCAGCATTCATAAAAAACCCCACGAGCATTGGAGCCGGACCGTTGATGGTCATGGAGACCGAAGTGGCAGGATCGCACAGGTTGAAACCGGAATAGAGCTTTTTGGCATCGTCGAGGCAGCAGATGGAGACACCGGAATTACCGATTTTCCCATAAATATCCGGACGTATCCCGGGGTCGTTGCCATAGAGCGTTACAGAATCGAATGCCGTGGAGAGGCGTTTTGCGGGCATCCCGGCCGACAGGTAATGGAATCGCTTGTTGGTGCGTTCCGGGCCCCCTTCGCCTGCAAACATCCGCGTGGGATCCTCTCCCTCGCGTTTAAACGGGAAAACCCCTGCAACAAACGGAAACTCTCCGGGTACATTCTCCATCAGGTTCCATCGCAGGATGTCGCCCCATCCCTTGTACCTCGGGGTCGAAATCTTTGGGATATCGAGGTGCGACAAGGTTTTTGTGTGGGTCTTGATCCTGATTTCCTTATCCCTTACCTTATAGATATAAAATTCATTTTTATAGGAAGCGACTTTTTCCGGCCACTGCTCCAGGATTTTCTGGTTTCCCGCTTCCAGCGCTTGCCTCAGATTCTCAAACCTTTCCTGTAATGCAGCGATGAGGGATTCATCAGTTTCCCCTTTGCCGGATGAAAGGAATTCGATGCTGGTTTGCAGGGAATGGAGCTGTCGGGCAATTTCCGACTGCTTTTCGACCCAGGTATTGTAATCCCTTACAGTTTCTGCAATCTCCGACAGGTATCTGATCCTGCGTGGCGGAATGATGTGGATTTTTTCGGGAATTTCCCCTTCGAGGTGTTTTTCGGGTGTGAACTTTCCCGGCCGTTGCTTTTCAAGGATTTTCAGCAACGCTGAATAGAACAGGTTTACCCCTCCATCATTATACTGCGAAGCGATGGTGCCAAATACCGGCATCTCTTCGTACGAGGTGTCGAACAGCCTGTGGTTGCGCTGGAATTGCTTTTTCACATCCCGCAGGGCATCCATGCCTCCGCGCTTGTCAAACTTATTGAGGGCGATGATGTTGGCATACTCCAGCATGTCGATCTTCTCGAGTTGTGAGGCAGCGCCAAACTCAGGCGTCATGACATACAAACAAAGATCGCTGTGTTCCACAATTTCTGTATCCGATTGCCCGATGCCTGAGGTTTCAAGAATCACCAGGTCGAAGCCGGCTACCTTCAGCACATTCAGGGCTTCACGCACGTAGTTTGACAATGCAAGGTTCGATTGCCGTGTAGCCATGGACCGCACATAAACCCTTGGGTTGCTGATGGCATTCATCCGGATACGGTCGCCCAGCAATGCGCCTCCCGTCTTTCGTTTTGAGGGATCTACACAGATGACTCCCAGCTTCTTGTCTGGAAAATCAGCCATAAAACGCCTGATAAATTCATCCACCAACGATGATTTCCCGGATCCGCCGGTACCGGTAACTCCAAGCACCGTTACCGCTGAGGCTGCTGCTGCCGATTCGATTTCCTCTATCAGTCCTGTGTAACGGTCAGGATAATTCTCCACTGCCGTGATCACTCTCGAAATATCTTTGAAATCCTGATTCCGGATCTCTTTCAGTCCTAAGGAAAGCTCCTCTCCCCTTGGGTAATCTGACTTGCTCAGCAGATCGTTGATCATCCCCTGTAAACCCATGGCTCTCCCGTCATCCGGCGAGTATATCTTTTCAATGCCGTAGTGCTCAAGCTCATCGATCTCTTCAGGTAAAATCACACCGCCACCACCGCCGAAGATGCGGATGTGCCCAAATCCCTGATCTCTGAAACTATCAAACATATATTTAAAAAATTCGATATGACCCCCCTGGTAGGAGGTGATGGCTACCGCCTGTACATCCTCCTGGATCGCACAATCGACAATTTCCTGCACCGAGCGGTTGTGACCCAGGTGGATTACTTCTGCCCCCGTGGCCTGGATGATCCTGCGCATTACGTTGATGGAAGCGTCATGGCCATCGAACAGGGAGGTAGCCGTCAATATCCGGATATGGTGCTGCGGTTGGTACAAGTCACTTGGTATCATAGGGTTTTCCGTGGTTTGGGTGTTATCGTTGCATGGTTTTCAAAGTGTAAATATAATCCCATTGTTCATTTTGAACAAATAAACCTGTGTTTTTATGGGTAGCACCAGAGGAACACCAGGTTGGGGACGCTACGAAATCTTCATTTAAATGAGGTGTAGGATGTTTCGAAATAGTTCTGTATTTTTGTCTGGGTTGTAATGCCAATTATTAACAAAGCACACTATGGATCAACACATTCTGGTGATTAATCCCGGATCAACGTCAACCAAAATAGCGGTTTACAGTGCGAATAAAAGTATCATGCTCACCAATGTAAGGCATGAACAGGATGTGCTGACAGGGTTCAGGAAGATCATCGACCAGGTGGATTACCGTACTGCCATGATCCGGGAAGTGCTTGATTCTTCCGGGTTTCCGCTCAACACCTTTGCGATTGTTGTTGGCAGGGGCGGGCTTGTCAGGCCTATTGAAGGTGGTGTTTACAAAGTGAGCGAAGAGATGCTCGAAGACCTGCGGAATCCGATTGGTGAACACGAGTCGAACCTGGGAGGGGTGATTGCTTATGCCCTGGCACGGGAGATCGGCGACAAGGTCCTGGCCGTGATCGTCGACCCGACTTGCGTGGATGAGCTGGAAGAAATCGCCCGTATCTCCGGAATGCCTGAACTGCCCCGTAAAAGTTTCCTGCATACCCTCAATCAGAAAGCCATAGCCCGGAGGTATGCCACTGAATTGGGAAAGAGATATGAAGAAGTGGATGTGATTGTGGCCCATATGGGGGGCGGTGTCTCAGTAGGGGCCCATTCAGGAGGACGTGTGATTGATGTCAATAATGGACTGAACGGTGACGGCCCGATGTCGCCGGAGCGGAGTGGGGGCGTCCCTGCAGGCCAGTTGGTCGAGCTATGCTTTTCAGGAAAGTTTACCAAAGAGGAACTGCTTAAAAAGCTCAAGGGGAAAGGGGGGTTGTCAGCCTACCTGGGCACCAACGATGCCCTGGAGGTTGAGGAGCGGATCAGCCAGGGCGACCAGTATGCAAAATTGGTATATGATGCAATGGCTTACCAGGTGAGCAGGGAGATCGGTGCGTTGAGCGCAGTGCTGAAAGGAAAAGTTGACGCCATTCTGCTCACAGGCGGCATTGCCTATAGCCAGATGGTTGTAAGCCATATTAAGGAGCGGGTGTCCCATCTCGGACCTGTAAAGGTGTACCCCGGCGAAGGGGAGATGGAAGCGCTTGCCATGAATGGTTGGCTTGTCCTGAAAAAGGAAGTGGAGGTCAAAACCTACATCAGTAGGAAAAATCTGGGTTTACATAGTTAAGATCATATTCATCCAATCATTAATCACTTAATCCGACACTTATGGACTACACTGTTTTGAAACCCACGGTGCAAAACGGGATTGCAATCGTTACGATCAGCCGTCCCGAAGCACTTAACGCCTTGAATTCAAGGTTTTTTGAAGAGTTGAACCATTATCTTGCGTCCCTGTCCAAACAGGAAGATGTGAAAGTACTTATTCTGACCGGGGAGGGGAAAGCCTTTGTGGCGGGTGCCGATATTGCCGAGATGGTGGATATGGATGGGCCACAGGGGGAGGCCTTTTCAAAAAAGGGGCAACAGGCTTTTGATGCCATTGAATCACTTGAAATCCCCGTGATAGCCGCCGTGAACGGATTCGCACTGGGGGGCGGGTGTGAGCTGGCGATGGCATGTGATTTCAGGATCGCAAGCACCCTGGCAAAGTTCGGTCAGCCTGAAGTCAATCTCGGACTGATCCCCGGTTACGCCGGTACGCAACGTCTGCCACGCCTGGTTGGGCTTGCCAATGCACTCTGGTTGCTGTATACTGCTGACATGATTCCCGCCGCTGAGGCCCTCAGAATTGGGCTTGTACAGAAGGTTGTGGAGCCGGAAGCCCTGATGGATGAGTGCCTTGCCATCGCTGCCCGCATCGCCTCCAAAGGTCCAAAAGCAGTGAAAAAGGTGAAACGCGTGACCAGGCAAGGTATGCTGGGTTCATTCGGCGACGGTTGCCAGCTGGAGTCAGCACATTTCGGATCCCTCTTTGGCAACGAAGGGGAGGAAGGGATGCGCGCATTCCTGGAAAAAAGGAAGCCGTCCTGGCAAGTGTAAAGCTCCTGATCGGAGAGTTAATAATTTCTAATTTCTAATTACTAATTAACATAATGCTATGAACTACGAAGAAAGACTTCAAAAGGTGTTGGTTTTGGGGGCTGCCGGAAAAATGGGCAGCGGAATCCTGCTGCTGACAACACTGGAAATGATTGACCTGCAGCTGAAGCCGGAGAACCGGGGCAAGGAATATGTCATATACGCCCTGGATGTGAGTCAGAGTGCTCTCACGGGACTGATGAAGTACCTCCAGGTGCAGATCATTAAAGCTGCGGAGAAAAAGATCAACCAGTTGCGGGCGTTTTATGCCGACAGGGAAGACCTGGTTGATAATGCCGAGATCATTGATGAATACACCAAAGATGCGATGCACATTGTGCGCCCGGTAACGACGCTGGAATCGGCCTATGAGGTGAATATCATCTTTGAGGCGGCAAGCGAAAATCCTGACCTGAAGGTGAAACTGTTCTCCCAGATCAACGAGAACAGTAAGGTGACACCGTGGTTCTTCACCAACACTTCATCCATTCCGATCGGATATCTTGATAAGAAGGCCGGACTCGACGGACGGATCCTGGGTGTGCATTTCTACAACCCCCCGGCTGTGCAGAAGCTGGTCGAGGTAATCCGTGCAGAGAACTCGAAGCCCGAACTCTCCGAATTTGTGACCCAGTTTATCAGAAACATGCGCAAGGTGGAGGTGCCATCCTTTGATGTGGCAGGTTTCATCGGCAATGGGCATTTTATGCGGGATGCCCTGTTTGGGATCAGCCTCCTCGACCGGTTGATGCCCGAAGCGTCGTTTGCCGAGGCCGTATATATGGTAAATAAGGTGAGCCAGGATTTTATGATCAGGCCGATGGGGATCTTCCAGCTTATCGATTATGTGGGCGTTGATGTTTGTCAGTTTATTATGAAGGTGATGAACCCCTACATGGAGAAAGAGGATATCCACAGTCCGCTGCTTGACAGGATGATGGAGGCCGGTGTTAAGGGTGGCCAGAACTTCGATGGTTCACAGAAAGACGGTTTTCTGAAGTATGAAAAAGGGCGTCCGTCAGCGATCTGGGATCTCGACAAAGGTGCCTATGTCAGCATCAGTGATTTTGCGGCAGGATGTGACGAAAAGCTTGGTCCCCTGCCGGCAGGGCATGCTCCATGGAGAGTTGTGGTGGGTGATCGTGGCAAGGATGAAATGCTGCGGAAATATTTTACAGCCATGCAGGAAATGAAAACTCCCGGAGCTTTACTGGCCATTGATTATCTCAGAAGATCACGCGAAATCGGAGAGAACCTCGTCTCAGGCAAGGTTGCCCACACTCCGGCAGACGTGAATACTGTCCTGCTTACCGGATTTTTCCATGCTTATGGACCCATCAATGATTACATCAACTAAAACTTCGGAGGAAACTGTTATGAAATTCAGAAAAAAGGTATACCTGGTTGCTGGTTATAATACAATCTCATTGGGGAGTGGAAGGAAAGAGTTTCATCCC
>JAWOGX010000263.1:0-8067 GCA_046496455.1 Bacteroidales bacterium
CAAAAGGGATGAAGACGGAGATCCGTTACCGGGTCAAGACCATTGCCTCGATCTGGAAGAAAATGCAGACGCAGAAAGTGGGGATGAAAGAGGTCTATGACGTTTTCGCCATCCGGATTATCGACCTGGGGCCTGAGGAGTCGGGAAAGATGCGATGCTGGGAGATATACTCATTGATCACAGACATATACCCACCGGATCCATCACGCCTTCGGGACTGGATATCGGTGCCCAGGCCAAGCGGGTATGAATCGTTGCACACCACGGTGATGGGCCCCGGGAAAAGGTGGGTAGAGGTGCAGATCCGTACTGCCCGTATGGATTACCATGCTGAGCACGGGCCCGCTGCACACTGGCGATACAAGGGGGGAAACAGCAAAGGGTCTGACGATTGGCTGGCAAGGTCCAGGAAACTCATTGAAAACCCGGCTGACGGTGCAGAGAAATTAAAAGGGGATGGAGAGGTCTCTGCGCTCCTCGACGAAATTTTCACCCTCACCCCTACCGGCGACCTGGTGAGGCTGAAACCTGGTGCCACGATCCTTGATTTCGCTTTTGACATTCACAGTGAGGTGGGTTTACGATGCAAAGGGGGAATAGTCAACGGCAGGATTATGCCAATACGGCACAGGTTAAAGAATGGAGATAAGGTAGAGATCCTTACCTCAAACCACCCCAATGTTGCAGAGGACTGGCAGAAAATCGTGGTATCGGCCAAAGCAAAGAACCGGATCAAAAAGGCCTTGCAGGAGAAAAGGGAGACGGAATACCTCGCAGGCAAGGAATTGCTTGAACGGAAGCTGAAACAGTGGAAAGCA
The DNA here is from genome assembly GCA_046496455.1 of Bacteroidales bacterium. Lineage (GTDB taxonomy): Bacteria > Bacteroidota > Bacteroidia > Bacteroidales > SKPS01 > SKPS01. Next base: position 819 of record JAWOGX010000263.1, read on the forward strand.
GGTACGCTGGATGAGCATCTGAACATGCTTATGCAACATTTCAGGGTTAAGGAAGCATCGGCAATATACAGGATGGTTGCCACCGAGAAAGTGAGTACCATGCAAATCAGGGAACTCATTGAAGGTGGATCAGCAGTCAGAAGCGGTGAAGTTGTTCCGCCACTCCCTTCGAAGCAGGCATCAGGCCCGGTTTTGCCTGGCACTGAAGAAGTCCTGCTCATCAACGAAGAGATGGAAACTTCAGATTATCAGCCGGCTCAATGCTGTAAGCCGGTCTTCGGTGATGACATCTTCGGGTTTGTGACCGTTGCCAAGGGGATAAGGATTCACCGGAACAGTTGCCCGAACGCTTTCGACATGAAATCACGCTATCCTTACCGGGTGATTCCGGCGCGATGGACAGGAAAATCGGAAGGCCCCGGGGTGAATGTGACGGTCGATTTAACCGGGAAGGACCGTGTTGGGATCGTCAATTCGATTACCGAACTGATATCCAATGACATGAAGGTAAGTATGCGTTCATTATCGTTTGACAGTGCAAAGGGGAAATTTAAGGGGGTGATACGTTTGCATGTGAAAAATGAGGCGCATGTCGGTTGGATTATCCGGAAAATCGGGCAGATTGATGGCGTAGAAAAGGCCACCAGAGCGAAGTAGAGGAGTTATTAACAATTGTTAATAACTCAGGTTGATACTTTGTCAATGAAATACATCCCAAATACTTGACAACGCCTGTACAGAGGGTTATCTTTGTGGAGTCAGGTGAGCGATAAAAGGCAAGCCACGGGGCAGGAGCAGCGGTGAAGGAGCAATCCGGAACCATTGTTCGAAGCAGCGGGAGAGAAGGCCGGAAGGAACATCAAACGCTGTGGAGCTTACCCAAGCCTGTTCAGCGTCTCCATTCAGGTGGAGGCAAAGAAGGACCCCCCTCAACGGTATATCCGGCGAGGAGTCTACCCGGAAGCGAAGGTTTAGGGAGGCGCGGGCAACCGCAAATCAGCTAAACAAACCGGAGGCACCCTCCTTTGGGAGAAGGACTTTCGGGGCTGGTAACAGCCAGGCAGACAGAGCGTCCTGCAAAGAACACTCAGATGCCGGATCCGACAACGAAGCGCTTGCGCAGCGAAAGGATCAGCCAGAATAACAGTAACCTGAACACACCCGAGGGCTATGGCCCGGAGGAGGTGAAGCGGGAGACCCTTCGAACAGAAGCGTTTCCCGCTTTTGTTTTCTCAAAACCTAAAAACATTCCCCGCATCCCCTGTGGAAGTTTCTCCATAACTGCAATGCAACCAGATTTTCCGGTTCATTCCTCCATATTACCCTATGGTCTCTATCGCATTAATCTTCTTTGACAGGCTCACATCATTTCATTTCAAAAAAAAAGGACCCATTTTGCATGAGTCCCTTTTATCCAATCACCCCCTGAATGGCACTATTTTTTTGTCACCTTCTGCGGTTTCAGCAATTTCTCAAAATACATAGCAAATGACCTGTAGAGAAAATGTGTCCATTTCCCGAAAGGCACAATCAGCACAGCCCATTGGACCAGAACAATGAGGTGGAATAGATATAGCCACAGGTGATGCTCAATAATTTGTAAATCAATAAATAGTCTCACCAGGAATGCAGTAAACCCCATCAGGAAAAGCCATACTACAAAAAGCCAGTCTGAGGGTTGGGAGAATTTGTGTATTTCCTGTTTTCTCGCAGCACGGCCCCTCATGAAGATGAATGTCACAAAGAAAACGACTGCGCTCACAACATACCCGAAAACGATCACAAACATATTGGAGGTGCCGAACCAATCAAGGAAAACTGTCGTAAACAAAAGGCTCAGGTAACCAAGTACCAGGACCAGGTGTGCAAACCAGCGGGTTTTGCTGTCATCGCAGCCAAGCGTACGCTTCTGGGTAAACATATGAATAAAAAGTTCCCCCAGGCTATTTACATAGGTTTTCAAAGGGACTTTTATGCGAGGCTTCAGCACCAGGAAATAATACATTCTGAATAGGTTAGGAAGTAAAATGACGGCAAACACAGTCAGAATGGCAAATAATTCGAACTTGTGTCCAAAATGCATGATTGGCTCGAGGTTAAAATCAAAACGGAAAGCAATACCGATCACGGCCAGCGCGGTCAGTAAAAATGCCGTCAATGTCAGGGGCATATACTTGTAAAGAAGCCCTGACAGGCCCGTCCAATCGTATTTAGCCGTGAGCCATCTCCTCAGGGCCATCATCAATTCCCCGGGATTGGCTCCACGAGGGCAGTATGTGCTGCAATCCCCGCAATAATAGCACAGCCACGGATCCAATGATCCTTTGATTTTGTCTTCCAGACCGACAACACTGGCCCTCACCATCATGCGGGGAAAAGAACTATCCGGGGTGGAAAGGGAACAGATTGCGGTGCAGTTGCCACAGTTGTAGCAGGCACTGAAATCCACCCCTCCATATTGTTTGAGTTCTGGTAAAAAATCCGGGTTTACTTTCGCCATGATTCTATCACTTTTTCAATTCATAATAAAAATATGCATCATCATCATCCACTTCACCTGTAGCCACATCGCCATATTTACGCAATGTCATCAGGTAGTATGTTACCTCATGCACGGGCATGCCGGTTGCTTTGGCAAGTTCGGGAATCGTTTTCCCCCCATCTTCCAGTGCCTTCATCAGCGTTTTCCTTGCATCAGAATAGATTTTACGCAGCTGTTTGGCCTCTTCCGGCACTTTACGTTTCTCTTTGATGATATTGATGGTTCTGGTCGTTTCAGTACTCATGCTATTGTTTATTTTCTGTTAATCAATCAAAGCGTCAATCATACTCATGATTTCCCTGTTTGTATATCCTTCCAGATCCAATGCATCTGTGGGGCAAACAGGCAAACACATACCACAGCCTTTGCAATTGGCCACATTAACAGCCGCAATCTCTTTTCCGTTGAGTTGGGTCCTTGTTATGGCACCGAAAGGACAAACTTCTGCACACTTGCCGCACCATTCGCACAGATCTTTGTGGACCATTGCAAGGGTGGGTTCCAGTTCAATCTCACCTTTGCTGATCAGGGAGTTGGCCTTTGATGCAGCTGCCAGGGATGATTTGAGTGACTCAGTGATATTTTTGGGAGACTGGCTTGCACCGGCAATAAATACCCCATCAATCACTGTTTCTACCGGCCTAAGCTTCAGATGGATCTCATTGAAAAACTTGTCACGGCCAATGGGTATTTTGAGGATTTCGGCAATGGAATTATCCTTCCTGGGAACCATTCCCGTTACCAGCACAACGAGATCTACCGGGATATCGAGCGTTTCTTTGGCAGTGAGGAGATCCACCACCTGAATCATCATCTTGTTGCCTTCATTGGTGACAATGGGCTCCTTCTTGGGATCAAACTCCACATAGACATCACCGTTCAGTGATGATTCCGTATAGAGCATCTCCTGCTTGCCATAGGTCCTGATCCCCCTGTTCAGGTGATATGACTTAACACCAAAACGGTTGTGTGTTTCAAGGGCAGCGTGAATGGCTGATGTACAGCAGAACCTGGAACAATACTTTTTATCTCCCTTGATTTGCATGCTGCCAACGCAATAGATATAACCCACAGTTTTAATCTCCTTCCCTTTGTAGACAAGCCGATCGCCTGAGAGTTCCAGGAGGCGCTTAAACTGTTGCAGGGTTATGATCCCGTCATGTTGTCCGTATCCATATTCCCCCTCTTCAGGTTCATACGGGTCAAATCCGGTGGTCACCAGGATAGAACCGACAGTGATATTGACGGTTTGCTGTTCCTGATCCAAATCGATATAACTGCAAATTTCAACACACTTGCCGCACCTGGTGCAGTTCTCCATGTCTATCGCCGGCAGATGGGGAAACTCCGAAGCATAATTCTTATAGATTGCCTTCCTTTTGTTCATTCCAAAGTTGAATTCATCCTCGACCTCAACCGGGCATGCTTCAATAGCTTTGTCGAAATCCTCCAGCGAACATGCTTCTTTGATATATCTTGGCGTGATTTTCAGCTCCAGGTTGTAATTCCCGACACTTCCGGAACGGGAAACCAATCTGGCACCTGTGTACAGATGCACATTAGCATGGTCTATCACATCCCGGTAAAGATGTTCTACGATCTCTTCGCCTGTTTGTTCAGAGGTAAATAATCGTCCCCACTGGGAAGTCCTTCCTCCAATAAAATGTTCTTTCTCAATGAGAAACACTTCTGTTCCCATATCTGCAAGCTCAAGTGCTGCACGTAAACCGGCAACACCTGCGCCAATCACGGCAACTTTATTCTCTGCGGAGATCTTTAGTGGTGTAAGTTCTTTGGATTCTGCAACACGTGCTATTCCGGCTTTAACGAGCCTGATGGCCTTTTCGGTTGCATCCGCAGGGCGGTCACTATGAGCCCAGGAACCTTGCTCACGAATATTTACCTGGACATAGTTGTATTGATTCAAACCACCCCTCATCGCAGCGTTCCTGAATGTCTGCAGATGCAGCTTCGGTGAACAGGAAGCGACTACAATGGCATCAAGCTGATTGGATTTGATATCCTCTTCGATCTCCTTCTGGGCTGAATCCGAGCAGGCAAACATTGTTGTGCGTGCGAGATAAACACCCTGTTGACCGGAAATCACCTCTTTCACTTTCTCCACATCAATATAGTCTGCGATATTGGCCCCACAGTGACAAATGTAAACTCCTATTTTCTGCTTCATGACACCCTCCTGATATAACTTGCTGTTTCTGATGATGCGGCACCGGCCGAAAGAATTGAATCCGGGATATCCATGGGACCTGAAGCTGCTCCGGCAACAAATACCCCGGGAATGCTTGTTCTGGAAGGATTCGCCAGCTCATCTGTCTGCTTCACGAAATTATAGGGATCTGTTTCGAGTTCAATGTCCCGGAACATTGCGGAAATTCCTTTATTAGCAAGTATCCCGGTTGACAAAACCACCAGGTCATGCTCCGTCTCCTTGACTTTGCCCTTGTAAACATCCTCATACCTTACAATAAGGTTTCCATTATCTTTTTCTGTAATTTTCGCTACTTTACCTTTCACAAATTTCACCCCCATACCCTTGGCCTGCTGATAAAATTCATTGAATCCTTTTCCGAAAGCCCTGATATGCAGGTAATAAACGGTTACGTCTGCCATGGGAAGGGCCCCCATGAGCAACTGTGCCTGTTTGATCGAATACATGCAGCAGATCTGGGAGCAAATCGGATTGCCTACTGTCTCATCCCTGGACCCGGCACAGAGTACATAAGCGATGCTTTCCGGCATCCTGCCATCCTGGGGCCTGAGTACCGAATTGAATGGGCGGGTGGGTACCAGCTGCCGCTCCATCTGCATGGCTGTTACCACATTCCTGTAGTCGGAAAATCCGTAATTCGGTAGTTTTTGGGCGTCAAAAAGATCGTAGCCGGTTGCCACAACCACGGCTTTTACTTCCACCGGGATGATTTCCTCCTCCTGCGTAAAATCGATTGCCCTGGCCAGACATGCCTTTTCGCATGCTCCGCAAAGAATGCAATGCTCTATGTCAATAACCGCTACCCTTGGGTTTGCAATGCTGAAGGGGATATAAGCCGCCTTTCTGCCTACGAGGTCGTACTGGTACTGGTCTTCTACCACTACCGGACACACCTTTTCACAAGCCTCACACCCTGTACAGTCATCTTCAATGACGTACCTGGGCTTCTTGACGATGTCAGCAAAAAACCGATTTTCGCCCTGTTTCCTGATATCTTTCGCTTCGCTGTATGTATAGACCCTGATATTCGGATGTCTTACCGTCTCCGAGACTTTTGGCGTAGTGATACATGCCGAGCAGTCCAGCGTAGGAAATACTTTGCTGAGGTGAATCATCTTTCCGCCCAGGGAAAGGTCTTTCTCAACCAGTACTACACTGAATCCCATGTTGGCGAGGTTCAATGCGGCTTCCTCCCCTGCAATGCCACCTCCTATTACCAGGGCGTCATATTGGGTCCGTGTCATATTTATCTCTGACATTTCTTTTGAATTCAACAGTTATGAAATGATTAATTGTTGGAAAGCTCCTCTACAAAGTTGTTCATGTGCTTTGCAAAAGGCTCTGCACATACTGAACAGATCGCTGCCATTTTGAGTCTGGCTGGATTCATCCCTTTCTCTTTCATCAAGATATGGGTTTGAGCGATCACATCAGATGTGTGGTCCGTACATGTTTCACTGTAAGGGCAATCCGTGCCATCAGCAGCCACGAACACCCCATCATACCCCTTTTCGAAGGCATGCATGATCCATTTGGGTTTCACGGCACTTGAACATGGAAGAGTCACCACGTAAACGGTTGGTGGGTAATGAAGCTTCAGAAGCCCCGCCAGGTCAATCGCGGGGTCTGAAATCTTCTCTGTCGCAAAAACCAACACCTTTGGGGTGCCCTTTTGGTTTTCAGCCGACATCTTACTCATCATCGTCCTCACCCTTTTTCAGATACATCTTGAAATATCCGTCTTCGTCAATATCTCCGAGATAATCATGGCCCTTCTTGTCTGCCCATTTCGGAATATCCCTTTTGGTACCAGCGTCAGCAGACAGTACCTCCATAATATCACCGGGTTCAAGTTCTCCAATGGCTTTCTTTGCGGCAAGCAGCGGCCCCGGACAAGCCGTGCCCCTGGCGTCAACTACTTTTGCAATCTCCAATGATTTCAGTTCTTCAGTATTCATCTTATGTCTCTCCTATTTTAATGTAAATGATTAAACAACAAAATGTACATCTGCATCTTTTGCAGCGTCAATATATTCTCCAATGCCAATAATTCCATCGACCATCTCGGTAAAGTTTTCCATGTCGGCCCCACCCCATATTTTCCCGGCAAGACTGCATACGTAAACTTTCATGTTGGTCATCTCTTTCGCCATCTCAAAATACTCCAGCCAGGAAGGGCTATTCACTTTTTTTAGTTTTTCGAGACACTCTTCCAGCCGCTCATTATCCTCACTCAGATAGAGGTAGTTGTTTTCGTGCCCTTTCACGAACCACTGGGCCGCTTTCAGGTGCACATACACCTCAATATCCATATCATCTGCAGCAGCACCGCTGACCAGCACACCCGTGAAGGTTAGTCTTTCATAGCCTCCTGACAATAAGCCGATTACCATTTTTGCCATAATACATCCTCCTATTTTTCAGTTGATTACTAGTAATCAACTGAAAAATAGGAGGATGTATTATGGCAAAAATGG
>JAWOGX010000341.1:0-6686 GCA_046496455.1 Bacteroidales bacterium
AAGATTATCTTACAAAGGGTTTGGGAAAACCAGGCCTGTCGCCGACAACACCACTGAAGAGGGGCGGGCAAAGAACAGGCGTACCGAATTTATGATATCAGGAAGATAATTTTTATAAGGTGAACCCACAAGGACAAAAACCTACTTTACTTTTCTGAAAACCTTTTTCCAACGGATTTTTCCACCGAACCAATCCTTGTTTTTATCAAGGGAAAGCCATACAAATACGGCCTTGCCCACAACATGGTCTTCAGGCACAAAGCCCCAGTAACGGCTATCCAGGGAGTTATGGCGGTTGTCGCCCATAAGCCAGTAGTAGTTCATTTTAAAGGTGTATTGATCAGTTTCCGCACCATTGATCAGCACCTTGTCATCCACGATCTCGAGGGTGTTGTTCTCATAGACTTCAATGGCCCGGCGGTAAAAGGCGATATTCTCCTTTGTGAGTTTGATCACGTCACCGGCCCTTGGCACATAGACAGGCCCGAAATCATCGAGGCTCCAGTTGAACAGGGTTGTATCCTGCGGGAAGATGCTTCTGTTGGGTGCCTGCGGAAAAAGCGCTATGCTTTTGATGCCCGGAATAGAGCTGCCGGCGATGATACCGGCGATTTCGGGTGTGGTATGGATCAGGTACCCGTGCATAAACTGGCTTACATCGGTAATACCGTAGCGTTTCCAGAGGTCATGGATATATCCTGTACCATCCGTGATGACAATATAGCTGAACTGCACTCCTGACGGGGCGGGATTAAGTTTTCCGTTGATATAGATTTCCCGCTCCCTGATCTGCAGGGTATCCCCTGCTATTGCTACACACCGTTTGATATAATTTTCGCGCTTGTCAACCGGTCTGGCAATGATTCGGTTGGGAAACTGCCGCCACAGGTTCTGCCTGCCCATGCCCGGGCGGTAGTCGGAACCGCGCTGGCTCCTTGCTTGAATTTCAGCCTCTTGCACGGCAATGTAATAATTCAGGGCGTCTTCACCCAGGATCACGGTATCTCCTGATGGGTAATTAAATACCACGGCATCATCCCGTTTCACGTCGCCAAGTCCCCTGAAACGGTGATACGGCAGTTTTATCGCTTCAGAATAGGATTTCCCGCCAACAATCGGGGCTGTATGATGTGTAAAGGGAATCGTAAGGGGTGTGTTGGGGGCTTTGGGCCCATAAGCGTATTTACTGACAAAAAGGAAGTCCCCGACCAAAAGGGAGTGCTCCATCGACGATGTTGGAATCGTGTAGGCCTCGATCAGGAAAGTCCTGATGATTAATGCTGCCACCACGGCAAAGATGATCGCATCAGCCCATTCCCGGGCCCTGGTTTTTTTGAAAGGTGGAAGATCCCTTGGGTGGGTGTATTCCTCCTGCCTGGATAAACCCAGATAAGGGATATAGATAAAGGCAAAAATAACGGCGGCACCCTGCTCCCACATCTGGTATTTTCTGAATGTTTTGGCAGTCTCCACCAGCATGAGCATCACCATAAAGATGTTGATAAAAGGGATGATCAGGAAGATGAACCACCACAAGGGCTTACCAATGATTCGCAGCCACAGGTATATGTTGTACACGGGGATCAGGGCTCCCCAGAATGGTTTTCCTGCTTTGGGGAACACCAGGGCTAGTCCCGTAATGATTCCTACGGCGTAGATAATCAGAAGAATGTTTGCTATGATCATGGTATTGCTTTTTTATCGTTTTTCTCTTGTTGCAAAGAACACTATTCTACAGGTACGAATCAGAGAGAGAGGTTAAAAGTTGTTAATGACTGTTGATGTTTTTATGCAATCTTAATCATCCGGCTGTGATATCCCCGAAAAGCATCTCCTGCATGGTATGGAATCCATTTTTCCCGACTATCCAGGTCGCAGCTGCCATGGCACCCGTTGCAAACCCGTCACGACTGAAGGCTTCATGTGCGATGGTGATGCGATCGCTCCCTCCCCGGAAGGTGATTTCGTGGATTCCGGTCACCTCGCCTTCACGCACCGATTCCACCGGGAGCATTCCGGTTTCCGGTGTTTCACTGCCGGACATCCAGCCTGAATACCCGGGGTGGCATGCAACAAGATCAGCAGCCAGGGTTTTTGCAGTTCCGCTGGGAGCGTCGAGCTTGTGAATATGATGCACCTCCCGCAGAGAGGCGGAATAGTCGGGGTGCGATCCCATCATGCCGGCAAGGTTACGGTTCAGGGCAAAGAAAAGGTTCATCCCGATGCTGAAGTTTGAGGCGACCATCAGTCCGACCCCGAGCTTATCGGCATGGGCCTTTATGGCGGGGAGATACTCGTCCCAACCTGTGGTTCCGGATACGACCGGGATGCCAGCATCCAGCAGCCTGGTGATATTTCGGAACGCTGCCGCGGGGACGGAAAACTCAATCGCCACATCACAGTGCTTCAGTTGAGCGGCAAATACAGCCCAATCCTCCTCTTTGTCGATGACCGCACCCACCTCCATGCCCCTGCCCGGAACCATCTCTGCGATCCGCCTCCCCATTTTTCCATATCCTACCAGGGCAATCTTTAGCATATCGTTTGTCTTTTATTTTGATGATTGAATGAATCCGGCGGTAAGGCCCATCGGATATTGCTGAAGTCCCTCACCCCGCAAGGTTTTGGGTGTGTTGAATCTGCTACGGTAACTGAATGAAAGTTTCAAACCCGGTGTTAATGAAGCTGCCGGGACGTTCATCAGCAATGCAGGCTCGAACCTCATGGAAAGGGTATTTGAAACATCAAACTCATACAGGTGGGCATCCACGGTAGCATCGATGATTTGCAGGATATAGACCGCTGCGGATAAGATGACGGAAAGTTCAAGGTTTCGGCGGTAGTGATCACGGTAAACCTTCAATCGCTGGGAAGTGGCAAACGGAAAGTCATCGATGGTGTTGGGGTCATCATCATTCCTGTAAATATAGGCTTGCTTGAATAGCTGATAATCCTGGTTGTTGGTGATGATAAAGTAAGCTCCGGCACCACCGGCAGCATAAACGACAGGCATTTTCCAGTATTTGCGGTTATAGGCTTGTCCGGCACCGGGCAGGACAGCGGAGAGGATGGCAGCCTTCCGGGGTGAATGGACTGAGTCATTGCCCCATGGCCAGACAATGGATGAATGGGTAAAGGATGCACCTGCAGGGGCACCGGTCGATTGGCTGGCGGAGATGACCAGCAGGATCAGTGCGCTGACTAAGGCAAAATAATATCTGTTGAAGAGTTGCATTTCAGATCATTCCCGGCTCAGCATTTTCACCAGGCGTTCGAACTCCTCATCGGATTTGAAAGGGATTGTGATAGTCCCCTGCCCCTTTGGATTGCGCTTCACATCTATTTTGGCACCATATGACTCTGCCAGAGACTGCTTCACCTGTATCATATACTCCGGCAACACGACAGATTTCTTCTTCACCCTGGGTTTTGCCTGGTCATTGTGCTGACTGTCACGGGCCATCTCTTCCACATCCCTGACAGAAAGGTCATCGGCGATCACCTGCTTCAGGATGGTGATTTGCAGCTCTTTATTATCAATATTGATCAGGGCGCGGGCATGCCCCATAGTAATATCCCCGTCACGCAATGCTACCTGTATCTCTGCCGGAAGCTTAAGAAGCCTCACATAATTGGCGATGGTTGCCCTTTTCTGCCCCACGTGCTCGCTGAGTTTCTCCTGGGTGAGGCTGCATTCGTCCATGAGCCGCTGATAACTGATCGCCACCTCGATGGGGTTGAGGTTCGAACGTTGTATATTTTCAACCAGCGCCATCTCAAGCATCTGGTGATCCTTGGCGATGCGGATAAAGGCAGGAATGGTCTGAAGGCCTGCCATTTGGGCTGCCCTGAACCTACGCTCACCGGAGATGAGCTGGTATTTCCCTGAATCGAGTTTCCTTACGGTCACCGGCTGGATAATGCCCTGCCGGGTGATGGACTCGGCAAGCTCCTGGAGCGCTTCTGCCTCAAAATCCTGCCTCGGCTGGAAAGGGTTCGCCTCAATGTGTTTCAGGGAGATGCTTGCGACTGCCCCTGCCATATACCTGCCGGCATCAACATCCTGATCCCTGATCTCTGCTTCCGGTGTCTCTAACAGGGCACTCAAACCCCTCCCCAATGCTGCTTTCTTTGCTGCGGTCATCCTCTTTCTTCCTTAATCTTATTTTGTTGTTCCCGGCAATTTGCCGTTGTTGCTCAATATTTCGCGGGCAAGGTTCAGGTAGTTGATTGCCCCCTTGCTCTCCACATCATGCATAATTATGGTTTCACCAAAGCTTGGCGCTTCGCTGAGCTTGGTATTCCTGTGGATAATCGTTTCAAAGACCATCTGCCTGAAATGGGTCCTCACTTCGTCAACCACCTGTTTCCCCAGCCTGAGACGGCTGTCGTACATCGTAAGAAGAATGCCTTCAATATCCAGGCTGGTATTGAGCCTCGACTGTACAATCTTTATGGTATTGAGAAGCTTCCCGAGTCCTTCGAGCGCGAAATACTCACACTGCACCGGTATGATCACTGAATCGGCAGCGGTAAGTGCATTCACCGTGATAAGCCCCAGCGACGGAGAACAGTCAATGATGATGAATTCATAATCATCCCTGATCCTCTCCGTCACCGTGCGCATCATCCGCTCCCGATCCGGCTGATTGATCATCTCGATCTCCGCCCCTACCAGGTCGATGTGGGCAGGGATCAGATCCATATTCGGTGTGGTGGTGTGTATGATAATGTCACGTGGGTCTGTCTCCCCGATGATGCAATCGTATATGCTGGAGCGCACACGCTTGGGATCATGCCCGACACCCGAAGTGGCGTTGGCCTGCGGATCTGCATCAATAAGCAAAGTCTTGAACTCAAGTACAGCCAACCCCGCACAGAGGTTGATCGCAGTCGTTGTCTTCCCTACTCCCCCCTTCTGATTGGCTATCGCAATAACCTTTCCCATATTCTGTCTGATGTATTGTTCCTGAATTAAATAACTACAGCATGCCTGGAAAATCACAACACGCCCCAAAACTGAACGAACCCGGTAAATGGCAAAATGCCCCTATTCTTCCCCCGTAGTTCCGTCCTTATCCCCGTCCTTATCCAGATCTTCAAAAAAGAGATGGTCAATCTCCTCTTCATAAGTCTTTGAAACCTTCTCCACTACATCCTGCTCTTTCCTGATATAACGGATGGCATCACTCAAACCTTCAGAAAATTTCTCGAAATCTTCCTTATACAGAAACAACTTGTGCTTTTCATAAGAAAATTTCCCGTCCTCATTCTGAAATCTTCTCTTGCTCTCGGTAATGGTCAGATAATACTCCTCGCCCCTGGTCGACTTTACATCAAAAAAATAGGTGCGCTTTCCTGCTCTAACTGCCTTAGAATAGATTTCATTCTTTTCCTGATTCTCTTCCATTGTTCCCACTGATTTGTTCTTTTCGATTTCACATCAACAAGGCAAATGTATGAAATAATCATTTTCTCCAACAATTTCTGTTGATATCTTATCATGGACTCCGGATCGTGAAAGAAAATCCATACTTTTGCACCTCATTCAGTTCTTACCACCAATTGACCAGGGCATGCTCACCAGAAGGGATATCAGGATTAAAGTTATGCAGGCATTGTATGCCTTCATCCAGTCAGAAAACAACCGTTTGGATCAGGGGGAAAAGAAACTCCTGGAATCCATTGACCGCATCTACACGTTATATATATGGCAGCTCTCATTTTTGAACGAGGTAGTTGAGTTCGCCCGCCGAAGGATTGAAGAGAATACCCAAAAGATGCTTCCCACCTACGAAGACCTGAACCCCAACAGCCGCTTTGTTGACAACAGGATCCTGGCAAGTCTGTCCAAAAACCGGGATTTCATTACCCTCTCAGAAAGATACAAAATCAACTGGTCTCTTCAGGAGGAAACGATCAGGAAGTTTTATAATGAACTGCGCGAGACCCCGGCTTATATGGAATTCATGACAAAGGACGAGAATACCTTTGAAGATGACCGCGAAATATTGCTGTTTATCACCCGCGACTTACTGGTTAATTTTGAACTGCTACAGTATTTTTATGAAGAGACTGATATCAACTGGGTGGATGACTACGATACTGTACTGATCCTGCTGGAACGAACCATCAAAGGATGGAAAGAGAGGCAAACGCCCGAAAATCACCTTCCTCCGTTAATTAAACCTACCCTTGACGGCGAGGACGATGACCGGCTCTTTGCAAAGCAACTATTCAGCAAAGTGCTGCTTCACTACGACAAGTACGACAAAATCATTGAAGAGAAGATCAGCAACTGGGAGTTTGACCGTGTTGCGAAAGTAGACATCATCCTGCTCAGGATGGCAGTTTGCGAATTCCTGGAATTTCCCTCAATACCGGTGAAGGTGACAATCAACGAGTATATCGACATCTCGAAAATTTTCAGTTCTCCGAAAAGCAAACTCTTCATCAATGGCATGCTTGACAAACTGGCACTCCATTTCAGGGATGCAGGGACATTGGTAAAAACCGGCCGCGGTTTGATAGATCATTGATACCATTCACCTTTTTCCATTATCTTTGCGTGGTTTATCCATCGATAATAGCAGGAAAATAAAAACACCAACGTAAAACCCAAAGGAGCAATTAGTAATGAAATCTTTCCGGTTACACTTAGTGGCGCTGATTTTTGGTTCACTCAT
>JAWOGX010000343.1:0-5342 GCA_046496455.1 Bacteroidales bacterium
CATGACCCCCCGTTTGAAGTAACCAACTATAACGATGACCTGCCAGCAGAGTTTGCGGCAGAACGCCCGGAGATGCAGAATTCACAAGAGCCGGTCACCATGACCAGGAACACGGGCGAACCGGACAACCATTTCACCACACCCAAGGAGTCGGAAAGGCCATCGTCATTTGATTACGATCAGAAGAAGCAGGAACGGGTAAGTCGTTTGCGTGAACTTACCATGAAGATCAAAACGCCGGAGGGGCTCAATGAAATTGAATCGCTGCCCGCTTTCAAGCGGAGGCAGGTTGAACTCACCCCCGGGCATGAATCTGACCAGAGTGAAGTATCACGCTACACCTTAGGAGAAGGCGATGAGCCAAACCTCAGCCCCAACAGCTTCCTCCACAGCAACACAGATTGAAAAAAACCAACAATACTCCGGGGAACTCTTCCCCTTGCCTCTTAATAGCATTTTGTTTTCATTTGGGTTTCAAAACTGGTCGGGAGACCAGTTTTTTTTTCGAAATTTGTTTAGATCTCTTTCGTGATGAAATACCTGAAAATATTCGGTGAACGAAATACCGGGACCAATTACCTCAAAGGGCTGATTTCGCTCAACCTGAAGGTCCGACTCATTGAAGGCGGCATTCCACACAAAAGGGGACTCCTCCGAAACCCTTTCCTTTTCGATCAATTATACGATCTGCTATATCCCGGGCATCTTGGATGGAAACATGCCTTCCCGGATCCTCAGCGTATCAGACAGTTTAAGGGATATGACGAAACCGGCCTGGTTACCCTGACCAAAAACCCCTACTCATTCCTCCTGTCTCTGTACAAACACCCCTACCACTACAAAGGAAACATCCCTGACAACTTCAGCGAATTCATCCGGAGCCGGTGGCACACTTTGCGCCGTGAGAACTGCAGGAAATCACATTTCGAAAACCCGGTGATGCTGTGGAATTCCAAAAACAGGGCCTATATGGCATTGCAGGAAAGCTTCCCTTTCAGGACAGTGAACCTCACCTATGAGAAGCTGATTGCAGATCCTGAGGATATTATCCGGCACCTTGGCCAATTCTTCGATCTGGAATCAGCTTCAGACAAATTCATGAACATCCATCAATCAACAAAGGGATCAGACAAAGACTTTTCAGCATACCGGGAATTCTACATGCATGAACGGTGGCGGGATGAGATCAGTCCGGAAGATTTGGGCTACATTAGCCGGTTCCTTGACTCCAGTGTGACGGAATACTATGGCTACCAGACCCTTTGATTGCAGATTGCAGATTTAACAGGCAATCAATCCCGTTTCCAGTTGACAATGCGGTAAGTGAGGATATATCCATCTTCAGCCTTGATATAGAAAGGATCTGATCCTGTGTTCTGTGTCGTGAGGCGTTCCACATGCTTATAAATCAATCCGACACCGGGGGCGTACATTTCATTCACAAAGCTTTTGCAGATCAATCCGGAGTCAGCCACCTGCTGAACGGTAACCACCGAATCGAAATTGAGACCTGAAACCGTTTGCGGAACAAACAGCTCCCTGAACTGAAACTGCCAGTCGCCATAGAAGTTGCAGTTAAACGGGTCTTCATAATTGATCTGGCTGTTCCCATGCCAGTAGGTGAATTTTTTAAACGGGAAGGTGAGTCTGATCACCCGCAGGTTATCTTCAAGGGTTTCAGCATTACGGCGTGTGATTTTGCGGGCAGATGCAGCAGTGATGGTCCAGCCTCCAAGACTGTCGGGGCTGACCTCATGATCCACCCTTCGCCAGGTTTGTCCGGAAAGATCCGTGAATGTCGTACCGATGGTCTGCCTGACAAAATAATGGTAACGGATCACGGTATCCTGCAGCTTATTGTAAGCTGTTGAATCCACTTCGTACACCACCCAATGGCCTTCTTCCATGGGGAAATAGCGATATTGGGCATCCCAGTTGTATTCCCCGGTTTTTGAACATCCAGCGAAAATCAGAAGCAGAAACACCAGGTGCACCAGGTTCCTCATCTTCCCCCCTTTCTGTTCCATCCCCCTGCACCGATATTGACGCCAAAGAGGAACTGCTTGTCGTAATGAATCATAAAATCGGGATTTTCGGCAAAACCGGATTGCTCAGGATACCGCAGGTATTTGAAAAAGAAACCTGTAACCCTGCCGGAGTGACGGGTTGAAAGGTAAAACAATTCGAGGGTGGCAGAGGCAGGCAGGAAATCGGGCTTTTGGCGGTGAAACAGAGGGAGATCCAGGGTTCCCTTCAGGCTCCAGCGGCTCCATGGAGATTGGCTGAGGGGGTGCCAGAAACCGATCCAGGGCACCAACCCTTTCGAATCATGATGCACATCAATTTGGGTTACCCTGTCGTCATGGGTGCTGATGCTGTATCGATGCCAGGAATAGCGGGCACCGGCGGAAAAACGCTCTGATGCCCACAGACCGGTGCTGATGCTCCCCATTGTGATTACCGGCATATTGAAATACCGCACCTCGTAATGAGAAGGGTCAGACACTTTATTCTCAGCCACTGTGGGGGCCAGAATCCTTTGCAAAAAGATATCTCCGGAAAGTTCAAAATGGAGCCTGATCTTTTCCATGGTCAGAAGCGGCAGGATTTTGTGCGACGACCCACCAACGGTAAACAAAGGGTAGTAGCTCTGTCTGCTGTTTACCTCCAGGCTTTTTTTGCTGATCATATCAGGGCCAAGGGGATTGAAGCTCCGTATTTTGAACAGGTCCGTTTCAGACACCTCGCGATAGCCGGCGAGGGCGACATTCAGATAGGCTTGGTTTGGCCACAGTCTTTTGAATGAGATACTGCGGCCTACAACGGCGCTATCGATCCACGTCTCAGCCCGTTGCGCCAACAGGGGCTGCGAGAGGCATGCCAAGACAGCGAGGATAATCCACACCGGATTCATCCTTTGCAGCCGTCTCTCAGGCTGCACAAACGTTGGTTTTCCATTATGCAGCATCATGTCCGTGGCAATGCTTGTATTTCTTGCCTGAACCGCATGGACAGGGATCGTTCCTGCCCACTTTCTTCTCCACTTTCACCGGCTGGGTTTTCTGCTCCTGCTGGGTCTTGAATCCGAACTTCTCCACATCTTCTTTCTGGGTCCGGAGTGAACGGTTTTCAGAACGGCGGTAACGGGCTTCCTGGATGTTCATCTCCTGTTGCACCGGCAACCCCCCTTTCATCAGGAATGAGATGATCTCTTTGCTGACCCTTTTCAGCAGGTCGCCAAAGAGCTTAAACGACTCAAACTTGTAGATGAGCAGCGGATCCTTCTGCTCATAGGTTGCATTCTGCACTGATTGCTTCAGGTCATCCATCTCACGGAGGTGCTCCTTCCATGCCACATCGATGATGGAGAGGGTGACTGCCTTTTCGATGGCCCTCAGGAGCTCACGACCCTGGGTGTTGTAGGCCAGATCGAGCTCGACAGGGATGTTCATCGTCTTCACGCCATCGGTGATGGGGATGGCAATCCGCCGATATCCCTGGGTGTTGTTCTCGAACACATCTTTCACCACAGGATAGACGGCAACAGCAAGGGAATCAGACTTCTGGCGGTAGAACTCCATAAAAGAGAGGTAGAGTTTCTCATTGAGTTCCTCGGGGCGGAGTTCGAAAAACTCCTTCTCGGCAAATGGGGCTTCGATGCCGAACAGGCGGATCAGCTCAAGCTTCAGCCCGTCAAAGTCACGTCCTGACTGGAACTCATTGGTGAGTGACTCAGCGATGTCGTACATCATGTTGTCAATCTCCATCGAGAGCCTGTCGCCAAAGAGGGCTGATTTACGTTTGGAGTAGATGGCTGTACGCTGGTTGTTCATCACGTCATCGTACTCAAGCAATCTCTTTCTGATGCCGAAGTTGTTCTCTTCAACCTTTTTCTGTGCCTTTTCGATGGATTTGGTGATCATGGAGTGCTGGATCACCTCCCCTTCCTTGATGCCGATGCGGTCCATCACACGGGCAATCCTTTCAGAGCCAAAGAGCCTCATCAGGTTATCTTCCAGCGATACGAAGAAGATGGATGAACCCGGGTCACCCTGCCGGCCGGAACGTCCCCGCAGCTGCCGGTCGACGCGACGGGATTCGTGCCTCTCGGTGCCGATGATGGCAAGGCCGCCTGCCCCTTTCACCCCGGGTCCGAGCTTGATGTCGGTACCCCTACCAGCCATATTGGTGGCAATGGTCACCGCGCTGGTCTGCCCGGCTTCGGCAACAATCTGCGCTTCCCGCTGGTGCAGTTTTGCATTCAGGACATTGTGCCTGATGTTCTTCCGCAGCAGCATCCTGCTCAGCAATTCGGAGGTCTCCACGGCGGTGGTCCCCACAAGGACAGGCCTGCCTGCTTTGACCATCTCCTCGATGGTGTTGATCACGGCGTTGTACTTCTCCCGCTGTGTCTTGAACACATAATCCTGCTGGTCATCCCTGATCACCGGCCTGTTGGTGGGGATCACCACAACATCGAGTTTGTAAATATCCCACAACTCACCCGCTTCGGTCTCGGCAGTGCCGGTCATCCCTGCAAGCTTATGGTACATCCTGAAATAGTTCTGAAGCGTAATGGTGGCATAGGTCTGTGTCGCAGCCTCCACCTTCACGTTCTCCTTGGCTTCAATCGCCTGGTGCAATCCGTCGGAATAGCGGCGCCCTTCAAGGATACGCCCGGTCTGCTCGTCAACGATCTTCACCTTATTGTCCATCACCACGTAATCCACATCGATCTCAAACAGGCAATAGGCCTTCAGCAACTGGTTGATGGTATGCACCCGTTCCGAAATGATCGCGTACTCCCTGCCCAGGCCGTTGTCGTTGCCGAAGAGGATGGCCTCCTTCTCCAGGTCCTTGAGGCGCAGCAGGGCCACGTAGAGGAAGTTGCCGGAGCCGCAGGCAGGGTCCAGCACGTTCACGGAGGCGAGGCGGCCGAGGAAGCGTTGCAGCAGCAGGTCGGCTTCCAGGTGCGCCTTGCGCAGGTGCGCTCCCGTCGGCGCCTTCTCCCCGCCGGTCGGCTGCTTCTTGCCAGCGCGCAGCAGGTTCTCCACCAGCTCGCGGGTTTCGCCCCACTCCCGGCGCAGCGGCGCCATCACCACCGGCTCCACCAGGGTCTCGATGTCCTCCCGGGAGGTGTAGTGGGCGCCGAGCTGGGAGCGCTTGTCGGGGTCGAGGCCGCGCTCGAACAGATTTGACAGGCCCCACTGTCCGCGTCTCTGGCTGACCATTGTACTTTTGAAAAGGACAGTGGTCAGCAGATTTATCCTTCCGAGAAGGATAATCGGAGTATGCAAACACTGCAAGCGCTTGACTCGCTCAGGGTACGTCTCAGAATTTTG
>JAWOGX010000037.1:0-5944 GCA_046496455.1 Bacteroidales bacterium
GGCGGGAGCTGCCGTATCGAACATGACAAGTGCGTACGGTGCAATCAGGAACGAAAGCGGACGTGCAAGGCTTTTCCAGTATGAAGAGGGTCAGAGCAGGATCGGAGGATCGATGTGGGATGAAGGGGCTTTACCCCTGTACCTCGGCAATTCACCGCTCTTTTTGGCTGACATTGTGAACACCCCACTGCTGATGATGCACAACGACAACGACGGAGCCGTTCCCTGGTCACAATCGGTGGAATATTACCTGGCACTCCGCCGCCTTGGAAAACCTGCATGGCTTCTGGTCTACAACAATGAGGCGCATAACCTGGGAAAATGGCCAAACCGTGTTGACCTGAGCATCAGGATGAAACATTTTTTCGACCACTATCTGAAAGACGCCCCGGCACCGGTGTGGATGACCAGGGGAAGGCCCGCCCTCATCAAGGATTATGACGATGCTTACAGTACCGAGTAATAATCCTAACTTTGCCCAATAAATACTGCCCGGCTGCGTTAATGAAGCTTTTGACGACATCAACCTCTATGAATCAAAGGAATATCAGAATATCGACTTCTCTTGTTGCCACATTTGTATTGATTATGCTCCTGGCAGGGGCCTGCAGAAAGGATGATTCATTCCTCAACACCCCTGCCACCCTTGGCTTCTCACAGGATACCGTGATTTTCGATACGGTTTTCACCACCATCGGGTCGGTGACACAATGGCTGAAGGTATACAATAAGGAAAAACAGCCCGTCATGATCGACCAAATCTACCTGGCAGGCGGCAGTCAGTCACAATTCAGAATGAATGTGGATGGCAAACCTGTCACGTCGGTCAAAAACATCGAACTGGCACCCAACGACAGCATTTTCATCTTCGTAGAGGTGACAGTTGATCCGAACAACGGCAACAATCCGCTGATCATCACCGATTCAATCGTATTCATGAACAAAGGCAACACACAGGATGTGAAGCTGGTGGCATGGGGGCAGGATGCCCATTTCATCGTACCGGACCGGAAAGTGGGCAATATTCCCTACCGGATTGTAGCCGGAGAGGGAGAAACGGTTGAATGGACCAACGATAAACCTTATGTCATTTACGGCTATGCCGTGGTGGATTCTGTCGGAATGCTGCGTATCGGCAAAGGGACCCGGGTTCATTTCCACAATAATTCAGGCTTGTGGGTTTACAAAGGAGGGAGTATTAAGGTGGATGGGACGCTGGATGAGCCTGTGACATTCCAGGGCGACCGGCTTGACCCCTATTACCGTGACCTGCCCGGCCAATGGGACCGCATCTGGATCAACGAGGGAAGTGTTGACAACGAATTCAACCATGCGATCATCAGGAATGGATTCATAGGCATCCAGGCAGAAATCCTGGATCAGTCCATGGGCAACAAGCTGGTGCTGAACAACACCGTAATTGAGAACATGTCGGGCAGGTGCCTGTTTACCAGGGCATACAGGGTGGAAGCCACCAACTGCCTCTTCACCAATACAGCCGACATCACCGTATATCTTGCCGTGGGTGGCTCCTATGATTTCCGGCATACCACCATTGCCAACTACTGGCCCTATGACGGCACCAGACAAGTGCCCGCACTGGTTGTTGCCAACTATGAAGAGAATTTCAGCCTGGGGACAGTCTATGCAGGAGACCTGGTCAAGGCATACTTCGGCAATTGCATCATCTACGGCAGCAATAAAGAAGAGTTCCTGGCACTGGACAAATACGGCGGTGCGTTCAATTATCAACTGGATCATTGCCTGATCAAGACCACCCTGAACCCAGCGCAGAACCCGGGCAACTTCATCAATTGCATGACCCGGAACCAGGACCTCCCCTCCTACAATCCCAGCGAGAAAATTTTCAAGAATTACAGCGACAAGGACTGGCGCCCCGACAGCCTTTCTGTGGTGAATAATTACGGTGCGCTCTACATCCTGACCAATGCCCCGGTCACACCCATCAACATCATCGAGACCGACCTGAAGGGTGACAACCGTTTGCAGGACGCCGGGCCTGACCTCGGTGCCCTGGAATTTGTGCCGGCACGTTAGGGCACTTCGGTTTCGCTCAGGATTAAATTGAAGATTGCAGTTTCCTGAGCTTGTCGAAGCAGTTTTAAGAAATGTTTATTTTTGAGGCTTAATTAAAACCATTATGCTATGAGAACTGTTTTATTGATCACCGTAATAATCTTAACCCTTATGACCCCATTCCATCCGAAAAACCAGAAATCTGTCAGTGAAGATAACCCCAGGTTCAAAAAAGTCACCTGGGAGTCTCTGGACGACAATGCCATCAGGCTGATCGGCAAGGATTGGATGCTGATCGCCGCCGGAACCGAGGAGAAGGGTTTCAACATGATGACCGCCAGCTGGGGAGGACTGGGCTGGCTCTGGGAGAAACCGGTGAGTTTCATTTTTGTGAGGCCGCAGCGTTACACCTACGAATTTACGGAACGTGAAGACTACTATACCGTCACCTTTTATGATGAACAGCACCGTGATATCCTGCGGAAGATGGGGAGTGTTTCAGGCAGAAATTTCGACAAGATCAGGCAGTCGGGACTGACCCCCTTTACCACGGACAACGGGAGTGTAGCTTTCAAAGAAGCGAAGATCATCCTGGAATGCAGAAAACTCTATGCTTCCAATGTACTTGAAGATGGATTTGTCGACAAGAAACTTGGGCAGCAGATCTATCCGAACAAAGATTTTCACAAAATGTACGTCGGAGAGATCATGAACGTATGGATCAGGGAAGAATAGCGTTTATTCAACAGTTTCCTCGACACCCCCTGCACTTTCAACTGGTTGCCCCGCCTTTTCCATAAGGTGGTCAAATTGCTCTTTTTCGCTCATACCAAGGGTTTCCAAACCAAATTGGGCACCCTCCGAAAACTCACTCTGCGGGTAATTTTCCAACAGCAACATGTAATATTTCTTTGCATTGATGGTGTCTTTCATGGCATCGTTGTAAATAGAACCCAGCCTGAGATACAGGTAAGGAACCATATCGGATTCAGGGTGAATGCCAAGAATCTCCTGAAAGATTTCAATACTCAGCGGGTATTGTGCCAATGTCCATGCAATCTCTCCTGCTTCGATGTGGTAGGGCATGGCCAGTGAATCTTCAGGAAAGTTCTTGCCAAAAGCCCTGAAAGCCTCAATGGCCTCTTCTGCAACCTTCTGACTGCTCAGCACGCTGTTCTGATCGTAGAGTTGATTCCTCAGCTCAATGATATTCGCACGTTCTTTTTCAACATTACTGCCTGGTTTACAGGCGGAAACAACAACAACTGCTATGGCAAAAAGCAAGATAATCTTCTTCATTTTCTTTTTTATTTGGATTGATATTCTGACTACGTAAGGCCCTTATTTGCCGGGATTGGCATATTTCATCCGGTAACCCGGGTTTATCCTACCGGTAACGATGTCATTCAGCCGTTTCCGGAGCAACATCTTCCTGAGGTTACTGACATGGTCCACAAACATGATCCCTTCGAGGTGATCGTATTCGTGCTGTATGATCCTGGCCATCATACCATCAAAGGTCTTTTCAAACTCCTCGAACTTTTCATTGCAGAAACGCAGGGTAACCCGCTCAGGCCGCTCAACCTCTTCGCGGATATCGGGAATACTGAGGCAGCCCTCTTCAAATGACCACTCCTCGCCATCTTCCCCCACAACATGAGGATTGATGAACACCGCTTTCAGCGGGTACGCATCACCCACCTCTTCAGCATACGGGGTTGCATCTATGATGAACAGACGAATATTGAGACCTACCTGCGGCGCCGCAAGACCCACGCCGTTTGAATCGTACATCGTTTCAAACATATCGCTGATGAGTTTATCCAGATCCTTGTGATCCGGGGTGATATCAGTCGAAATTTTTCTCAGGATCGGATGTCCATAACCATAAACAGGTAAAACCATGGGATTGCAGATTGATGATTGCAGATTTATTTTTTTTGTGCTCATTATTTCAACTCTCGACTCTCAACTCTCGACTCTCAACTCTCGACTCTCAACTCTCGACTCTCGACTCATGTATGATTGCAGAATAATGGTTGCGCTGATGGTGTCCACAAGGGCTTTATCCTGCCTGGTTTTTTTATTCACACCTGATTCCCTGATGGCGGCTGTGGCCATTTTGGAGGTGAAGCGTTCATCCACCATATGCACCCCGATATGCGGAAACAGCTTTTTGAGGCGGTTCACAAAAGGGGTGACAAATCTGATGGAGTCGGAGAAGGAGTTGTCCATCTGCAGCGGAAGGCCTGCCACCAAAAGATCCACATTATTTTCAGGGATGTATGTCTGCAGAAACTGCCAGATATCTTTAACATGCCATGTCCCGAGCGGGGTGGCAATCATACGGAGTGGGTCTGATACAGCGACACCAATCCGTTTCTGTCCGATATCCAGGGCAAGGATGCGTCCCATAACGGGTGCAAAATTAGCGATTTTCATCGAAACGCTGAACATATCAGACCTGAAACGACTTTCTATGGTGATACCGGATATTAAGGGGTCAGCGTAATAAAACCAAATTTTACTATTTTTGGCTTCCGGTTCTGGTTTGTCAGACCTGACCCACACATGAAGCAACTTTCGGTCATCATCGTCAACTATAACGTCTGCCACTTCCTGGAGCAGTGCCTGCTGTCAGTGGATGCTGCCTGCAAAGATATTGAAACAGAAGTAATTGTGATCGACAACAATTCGGTGGACGGGAGTGTGGCGATGGTCAGGGAGAAATTCCCCTCGGTGCAAATGATTGCCAACGGGGAAAATGTGGGGTTCAGCAGGGCCAACAACCAGGGAATCAGACTTTCACAAGGGCGGTACATCCTTCTGCTGAATCCCGACACCATTGTGGAGGCCGACACCTTCGCCAAGTGCCTCGAATTTATGGATAGCCATGATGATGCCGGCGGGCTGGGAGTTTATATGGTGGATGGCAAAGGGGAATTCCTTCCTGAATCGAAAAGGTCACTGCCAACACCGGATGTTGCTTTCTACAAGATCTTCGGACTTTCTTCCCTATTCCCGCGATCAAAGCGGTTCGGGAAATATCACCTGGGATTTCTCGACAAGCATCAGACCCATGAAGTGGATGTGCTTTCAGGCGCATTTATGATGCTGCGTAAGGAAACCCTTGATAAAACCGGGTTGCTCGACGAGACCTTTTTTATGTACGGAGAAGACATAGACCTCTCATACCGCATCACCCGGGCCGGATATAAAAACTACTATTTCCCGGATACAAGGATCATCCACTACAAAGGAGAGAGCACCCGGAAGAGCAGCATCAATTACGTCTTCATCTTCTACCAGGCGATGATCATCTTCTCGAAGAAACACTTCTCGGGAAAAAATGCCAGGCTCTTCTCTGCAATGATCCATCTTGCCATCTACTTTCGCGCTTCCATGGCTGTTGCCCGGCGCACATTCATGAAACTTGCCTATCCGCTGACCGATATCGGCCTGCTCTGGGGCGGCATCTGGTTTATCAAGGAGTACTGGGCCTCCTATGTGAAATTTGGCACAGGCAGTGACTACCCCGGGGAGTTTATGGGCATGGTGGTGCCGGCCTACATTATGGTATGGCTGATCTCGATGTTTTTTTCAGGGGCTTACGACAAGCCGGTGAACATCAACCGCACCTGGAGAGGGATGGGGATTGGAACCATTATTATCCTTGTGGTTTATGCCCTGCTGCCTGAATCGCTCAGGTTCAGCCGCGCCCTGGTCATCCTCGGTTTCTTCTGGGCTTCGCTCGCCTTGCCTTTCTACCGATACCTGCTGGGGATGACCGGAATTCCATCCTTTCGTACCGACAAAGGAAAGCACCGCCGGATTGCCATTCTGGGGTTACCGGAAGAAGCCGAAAGGGTAGCCTCCATCGTACGCAAAACCCACCCGGATGCAGGAT
>JAWOGX010000084.1:0-11256 GCA_046496455.1 Bacteroidales bacterium
CAGCGGTGCGGGGGCATTGCAGCTCACGTTGCTGGCATTCATTGCCTATATCGGGGTGCAATGGTGGGCAAGCTGGTATCCCGGTGCTGAACCGGGAGGCGGTGGATATGTAGCGCAAAGGATGATGTCGGCAAAAAACGAGAAACATTCGGTGCTTGCCACATTGTGGTTCCAGGTTGCACACTATGCCCTGAGGCCCTGGCCCTGGATCATCGTGGCGCTGGTCGCCCTGGCGGTGATGCCCAAAGCCCCGGATGCAGAGACGCTGAAACAGGAGAACTCTGCCTGGTATGCCGTAGCAGAGATGCAGTTCAACGGTAAACAGATCCCGGCAGCAGATCTGGTAATCAAAGAAGATCCTGCCTACCCGGCTTTTTACGATAAATACGAAAACACCGTTGACCCGGGCAGGATGTACCCGAAACTGATGGTGCAATACATGCCCAAAGGTTTGCTTGGGCTGCTGCTTGCCGCCTTCTTTGCAGCATTCATGTCCACTGTGGCCTCCCAGACGGTATGGGGAACATCGTATATCGTCAATGATCTGTTCAGGCCATTTATCAGGAAAGAGGGTTCTGAAAAATATTATGTCAGGGTGTCGCGGTTCACCACCCTGATCCTCCTCCTGCTGGGTTTTCTGGTCACCACACAGCTCACCCTGATCAGCGATGCCTGGAAATTCATCCTGGCATGCAGCGGCGGCATCGGGTTGGTGCTCATTTTCAGGTGGTTCTGGTGGAGGATCAATGCATGGTCAGAGATTTCAGCCATGGTTGCCCCTTTTGTGATCTATCCGCTGCTTTACCACGAGCCGTTCCTGCAGTTCCTGACCGGCAGCAATACAACCCTCCCCTATGAACTCGTGCTGATGATCATTGTTGCCTGGTCAACCGTCATCTGGCTTGCAGTAACCCTGTTTACCCGGCCAACCCAAGAGGAGACCCTGAAATCATTCTACCGGAGGGTGCATCCGGGAGGAATGGGATGGAAAAGGATCAGCGGACAGTTGCCGGATGTCAAGGGGGATTCAGGTTACCTGCAACTCTTCATCAACTGGGCTGCCGGTTCGGTCATGGTGCTCTTTACGCTATTTGCCATTGGCAAACTGATTTTTGCAGAATATGCCACCGCTGCCATTTACCTTCTCATCGCTGCTGCATCAGCCGTCACCATTTACATGAATATGAAGCGCACCGGATGGAAAAACATCGTTAAATAATCATCAGCATAATAAAAAAAAAGAGGACACAACCAACGACGGTGGATGGCCATCTGTTTGATATCAACATAAAACACTCTTATGAAAAAACCAATCCTTTTGATTATTTTATTATTCAGCGGTTTACTGACTTTTGCACAAGCCGCACCGGAGAACATCGGCACTCAATGGAAAAGTTATTTGCATGGAGAAGCCGGAACACTGTTTCTGAATACATCCATTACCGAAAGGCTGGCGATCAGGCAGAATGTAAGCTCATACTACGCCTCCCAATCCTCCACCGGGGAGATATCATCCAATACCAACGCCTTTACTGGCGGCATAAGATGGGAAATCAAACATCCGAACCAAAAACTTGGGCTTTCAACCGGCCTTAGGTTTACATCGGTCAATACAGACATTACAGGCCAGACGGCCCAATCCGCCGATTTTTTCTATCTCAGGTACACCTCAGACGGCACAGACACCAAGTTTGCCAGGGTGAGATCGATCTCGGAAACAGGAATGTTTATCGGGATACCCCTGGAGGTGCGCTATAGGCTATTCCGTGTCCAAAACATATTTTATTATGTCATGGCAGGCTCAGAACCGGCATCATTCAATATTCACAATCAGACAGATATACAGTTTCAGGATCCGTCCATGGAGGCCTATGAAGATGATGTAAGGGCAGGCTTCAGTTCAACAGTAAAAAATTACTCCTCTACGCTGTATTGGGCCCTGGGATGCTCTATAAATGGGAAAAACAGCGGTGGAGTCACCATCGAGGTGATGCTGCCGTCACTCTATTTATCAAAAGAGAATTTCCAGCTGATAGAGATCAATCAGTTCTCAGGTCTCCGCGCCACCATACAGTTACCCTTAAGTAAATAATTATCAAAAAAATACGTCATGAAACAGACATCATATCTCCTGGTTATTCTATTATTCAGCCTTTTAACAACATCCTGCATGAAGGATGAGGAGTTCATGCTGACAGAGAGCATTTTCATAGAAGACCCCTATTATCCGGGTTTGCCGATTTACAGTGAATGGGGTTACAACACGTTCGGGGCTTACATTGACCGCACCCCGTTTGTTTCCACCTCCAGTGAGTTGCCGGTGAAGATCTATGTCAACAGTGATACCCTGCACTTTATTTTACGCGGCAGGATGAATGGTCAGGTGGCGGTGCTGACCTTCTCCATCAAAGGGTACGCCCCGACCGATTACTTTGGCCTTACGGCACTGGACAGTACCCTGATCAACCTGAAAGATCCGGGAAGATCTGCTACCCTCAAAACGGGCAATATCACAACACAGTTGAACATCATTGAAGGGGAGATCTTCTTCCAGAGGGTACAACGGTTGTATCTTGATGAGGAGCCAACCCGTACGATCATGTCAGGGTATTTTCAGTTAAAGACTTTTCTGGACGGGGAGCCGACAGCCATCTCAAACGGGAGATTTGACCTGGGGGTAGGCTACGGCAACTTCTTCAATTTCTGATAAAAATATTGTCGGTCGCTGATCCCAACACAAGCGGGGCTTCAGGCACAGTCGAAGGGTGGTTATGAAAAATGGGGGTGGATGAGACACCCCCATAATTCATTTATAAGCTGATTTCCGATGCGCTTTCTGTGTACCTTTGCCACTAAAATTCACCGCCATGTTACACCTTCGCCAAATTTCGCTCTTTTCCTCATGCTGCCTGGCAGGAGCCATCCTGGTCGGGTGCGCGCCAAAACCTACCGAAACCATGAAACCTCCTGTAGCCGAAAAAATCCCACATGAACTCACTGCCCATGGACAGACCCGTATTGACCCTTATTACTGGATGAACGAGCGGGAAAACCCGAAGGTGGCTGAATACCTGGAAGCCGAGAATGCTTACACCCGGTCCATGCTGGAGCCTGTGGACGGGTTGATGAATGATTTGTACGGCGAGATTGTCGGCCGCATCAAAAAAGATGATGAAACAGTGCCATACTTTAAAAACGGTTACCACTACCAGACCCGCTACCGTGGTGATTCGGAATACCCGCTTTACTACCGGTGGCCAGGGGATGCACTTTCGAAAGCACAGCTTTTATTCGATATCAATGAGCTTGCAAAAGATTTCAGTTATTTCAGCGATAGCTACCACAACATCAGTCCGGATAACCGGATCGCTGCCATCGGCTTCGACACGGTCAGTCGCCGCAATTACACCATGCGGTTCAAAGATCTGGGTACAGGCCAATGGCTTGCTGATCAGATCCCGATGACCACCGGCCGTGTTGCCTGGGCCATGGACAACCAGACGGTCTATTACACAGTCAGGGATCCACAGACGCTCAGGTCTTTCCGGATCATGAAGCACAGACTCGGTACCGATCCTGCCACCGATAAGATGGTGTTTGAAGAAAAAGACGAGACTTTTACGGTCAACGTGTACAACTCCAAATCGGATCACCACATCATCATAGCCTCGACGAGCACGATGACTTCGGAGATGAGGCTGCTGAATGCCAACCGACCGGATGATGCGTTTGTGGTTGTGGAACCCCGCAACAGGGGGCATGAGTACTACATCTATCCTACTGCTGACAAGCTTTACATCAAAACAAACCAGGATGCCAAAAACTTCAGGTTGATGGTCACTGATATCGGTCAACCCGGCAAGTCATCCTGGAAGGAGGTGTTGCCCCACAGATCAGACGTGCTGATCGAAGACCTGGAAGTCTTCAATGATTTCGTGGTTGTTCAGGAGCGTTCACAGGGTCTTGCCAGGTTCAACATCATCGACCTGAAAGGGCAATCGCACCTGATGACCATGGAAGAGGAGAGTTTTGTGCTGGAAAAATCGATGAATGCAGAGTTGCAATCAGGGGTGTTTCGTTATGTGTATTCCTCACTGACCACACCGCGGTCGATCATCGACTATGACATGAAGAGCCGCCTGAAAACGTTGAAGAAGGAGACCGAAGTGCTTGGGGGTTTTGATAAAACCAACTATGAGACCAGGAGGTTATTTGCCACAGCATCAGATGGCACAAAGATTCCGGTGACTATGGTTTACCGGAGAGGGTTAAAGCGCGACGGGAACAATCCTGCGTTGCTGTATGCATACGGTTCATATGGTTACAGCACGGATCCCTGGTTCAGGTCATCCGTTTTATCACTGCTTGACCGTGGATTTGTTTATGCCATCGCCCATGTACGCGGCGGTGAGGAGATGGGGCGGACCTGGTACGAAGAGGGAAAATTGCTGAAAAAAATGAACACCTTTACCGATTTCATTGCCTGTTCGGAATTTCTGATCAAGGAAAAATACACAAACAGTGACAAGCTTTTTGCCATGGGGGGAAGCGCCGGCGGATTGCTGATGGGTGTCATCAGCAACCTCAGGCCAGACCTGTACAAGGGAATTATTGCAGCAGTGCCCTTTGTGGACGTGGTCACTACCATGCTTGATGAAACCATTCCACTTACTACAGGCGAATATGATGAGTGGGGCAATCCGGGTGAAAAAGCGTATTATGATTATATGCTCTCCTATTCACCTTACGATAATGTGAGTCGCCGGGATTACCCAAATATGCTGATTACGACAGGGTTTCATGACTCACAGGTGCAGTATTGGGAACCTGCCAAATGGACTGCCAGGTTAAGGGAGATGAATACTTCAGATAACCTGATCCTGTTGCACACCAACATGGATTTCGGTCACGGCGGGGCATCCGGGCGGTTTCAGGTATACCGGGAAATCGCCATGGAGTATGGCTTTATGCTGATGTTGCTTGACAAATAGCCAGAATCATTATTTTTAAGTTAACCCTGCTCCTAAACCTGAAAAACCATTAGTTTTGTATCGAAAAGAACATTAAACCTATACCTATGAAAAAGTTTCTACTCTCTGTGATCATTTCGATGGCTTTTGTGCCAATGGCACTGGCCCAGTGCACCCAGCTCTTCATCTCTGAATATGTTGAAGGGAGCAATAACAACAAGGCGCTGGAACTTTACAACCCGACAGCGAATCCCATCAACCTGAACGGATACCAGCTGGTGCGTTATTCCAACGGTGGCACTACGCCCTATGCCGTAACCCTATCAGGCGTTGTTCCGGCATACGGTACCTTTGTAACAGTACTGGATAAAAGGGATACAACACTTACCGGGCAGGATACATCTGTTTTTGCGGAGCTTCTGGCGCTGGCCGACACCTTTTTATGCCCCGATTACAATGTGAACAGGATGCATTACTTCAACGGTGATGACGCTGTCACACTGGAACTCACCACGGGTGTATACCTTGACATCATCGGCAAAATCGGTGAAGACCCCGGTGTGGCGTGGACCTGCGATACGGCTGCCGGATTCACCGACGCTTTGGGCGGCACCTGGATGACCGCCAACAAAACCCTGATCCGCAAACCAACCATCAAAGGGGGGGTTACTGTCAACCCACCCTATTTCAATCCCTGCGCGGAGTGGGATGCCCAACCGACAAACACCTTTACCAACCTCCGCTGGCACGAGTGCGAATGTGACCCGGGTTCCGGAATCGCCGATTACCAGCCGGGACACCACGCATTCCTTTATCCGAATCCCGTCAGGGGAGGTAATTTCATTGTTAAAGGTACCCGAATCATTGATGGAGTGGAACTTTTTACCACCAGTGGCCAGATGATTGCATCGCACAAAAACCCTGACAAGCGCGGAGACATGGTTGTCAACCTTGGCCAGGACAGCAAACCAGGTATCCTGATGATCAGGATCATCTTTGAAGACCAGGGATCGGTAGTTAAAAGAGTGATTGTACAATAATTCCGAAATCATTATCACGAACCGTAGTCTGCACTGGAATTTCGGTCAGACTGCGGTTTTTTTTAAACCAGGAACCATGACCGGAAAATTCAGACCATTGTTGTTCTTGATGATGCTCCTCCCACTGATGGGAATGGCGCAGCAGTACCAGATTTCAGGATCGGTAACCAATGCCATTACCGGTGAACCCCTCCCCTTTGCCAATATTCTGTATGGGGAAGGCAAGGGGGTTGTTGCTGATCCCGGTGGAAACTTTTCATTTTCCCTGCCAAAAGGGACCTACACCCTTATCGTCAGTTTTGTCGGTACCGAAAAAGTGACCCGGGAGGTGGTGCTGGACAGGAACATGCAGATTGATTTTACCTTGAAAAGCACCGTCCTGCAGGAGTTTGAAGTTGTGGCCGATTTTGCCCGGACCCGGGAAACGCCGGTGGCATTCAGCACCATCCCGGTTTCACGTATCCAGGAAGAGCTTGCTTCGCAGGACATCCCGATGATCCTGAACAAGACACCGGGTGTCTATGCCACACAGCAGGGGGGGGGTGATGGTGACGCGAGGATCAACATCAGGGGGTTCAACCAACGCAACATTGCTGTAATGATTGATGGTATCCCGGTGAATGATATGGAAAATGGCTGGGTATACTGGTCAAACTGGTTCGGGCTCGACATGGCCACCCGCTCCATCCAGGTTCAGCGAGGCCTTGGCGCCTCCAAGCTGGCTATCCCGTCGGTGGGGGGCACGATGAATATCATCACTTCAGGCATAGAATCCCGCCAGAATGCCAGTGTGAAATACGAAGTAGGTTCTGACATGTTCCGGAGGGTATCATTCGGGCTGAATTCCGGCAAGTTGAAGAATGGCTGGGGCATCACTGCTGCCGGTTCATTCAAGGAAGGGAACGGGGAGGTGGAGATGACCTGGACCAGAGGATACTTCTACTTCTTCAGGGTGGATAAGAAAGTTGGCAAACACCTCATCAGCCTCACCGGCATGGGTGCTCCGCAGAGTCACGGACAAAGGGCCTATACCATGCCTCTGTCAAAACTTGACACCGCCTATGCACACTCCCTCGGTATTGCCCCTACTGAATACAGCCCCGGCCCGATCAACCTGGGTCTTGATCACAATCCCCATTGGGGCTGGCTCCGGCGTGACAGCACCTCCAGGATGAATGTGTATGAGCGGGTGAATGAAAGGATGAACTATTACCATAAGCCACAGTTCTCCCTGAGAGACTTCTGGACCATCAACAGCAACCTCTCCGTCTCAAACATCCTTTACCTTTCCATCGGCAATGGCGGTGGTACCGGACTCACTGCCACACCCCCGCCCATCCTCACAGGATCTGCCGCCGGACTTGTCGACTTTCAGCAGGTTTACAACAACAATGTAAATCAGAATAATTCGCCGACAGCAGGCAAAGGGATTATCATGCGCAGCGCCATCAACAACCATTACTGGACCGGGGTGCTCTCTACCGTGGACTACAGGTTCAACGATAAACTGAAATTCTCAGGCGGGATTGACGGCAGGTATTATGTGGGGCAGCATTATCAGATTGCCTATGACCTGCTGGGTGCCGAATACTGGATTGACGAGGTTAAATCGAGTGAGTTAAGAAACAAAACCAATCCATCCAACGAAAGATCCGAAGGGGATAAAATCAGTTACCACAACGACGGCATTGTATGGTGGGGCGGTGTTTTCGGGCAGGCAGAATACAAGCTCGAAAAGTGGAACTTCTTCCTGAACCTTACCACTGCCAATTCAGGGTATCAGAGGAAGGATTATTTCCTGAAGAAAGACATCGTGATCGGTGATGAGTTATTTGAGCAGGCCGTCGGTTACATCCGCAAATTTGATCTGCAGCAGGGAGGATTCATCTCTGTGCCGGATACATTCTTCTATCAGGATCAGGCCTACACAATCAACTCTCCTGAAGCCCGTACAGCAACCACCCCCGTGAAATGGATCCCGGGATATACTGCCAAAGCCGGGGCTAACTACAATATCTCCCCATCCTCCAACATTTTCGCCAATGTGGGTTACCTTTACAAAGCCCCACGGTTCAACAACGTATATGACCGCTACAACCGCCTCTACCGCCTGATCGAAAACGAAAAGGTGAAAGCTGTAGAACTGGGATACAGCTATTTCAACCGGGTTATCACACTGAACCTGAATACCTATTACACCTTCTGGGAAAACAAACCTGCTGATTATACGCCAACCGTGATGATTGACGATGTCACTTACAATGTGAACATCAACGGTGTGGATGCTATCCATAAAGGTGTTGAGATGGAGCTGGGTGTGCACCTGATGCCCGGGCTGATTTCCGAAACCGTGATTTCACTTGGCGACTGGAAATGGAATTCTCAGGATTCCGCAAGAATTGTGGACCAGAACACCGGGGAAGTACTCACCACAAGACTTTTTGATGCCCGTGGACTCTATGTCGGAGATGCCGCCCAGCACCAGTTCAGGCAAAGTTTCAGGTATGAATGGCGGAAGAAAATGTACATCTCCAGCGGGGTAACCTACTTCGGGAAACATTATTCCAACTTCGACCCGCTCGATATGGATCCGGTGAACAACAAGTGGGCGTTTGACTCGCTGGGAATGCCAAGGCAATCGTGGAAAATTCCAGACTACTATATTGTTGACCTGAATGCGGGGTATAATTTCGTTTTCAAAGGGATGCGTTTCGATCTCAGAATGAGTCTCCTGAACCTGATGAATGCGCTCTATATCTCAGATGCCAGCAATAACGATGGATATACAGGACAAACCTTCAACAGTTTCGATGCAAAGTCGGCAGCTGTATTTATCGGAGCCGGGAGAAGGTATAATGTGTCGCTGAGGGTTACGCTTTAGGAGGTTTAGGAGGTTTAGGAAGTTTAGTTGTTTATCCGCCTGCGGCGGAGTTTGGATGTTTGGTTGAATGCTGAGGGAATTGTTATATTAATAAAACGAGGATATGAAAAGGACATTTTTTGTGGTGTGTTTTCTGATGCTGGGGATAGGCACGCTTTTATCTCAGAACCCGGTGCCGATTGCGCAGGCGAGGCTCACGCCGGTAGGTGATACGGTAACGATCAGTGGTGTGGTATTGAACGGCAGCGAACTTGGTGTTATACGCTACATCCAGGATCCGACTGGAGGTCTTGCCATCTATGACGGGGCAATGACCTTTCTTCAGCGGGGCGACTCTGTGGTATTAACAGGGATCATGGATGATTACAACCAGCTTCTGGAGCTCAGGGACATCTACAATGACACCGTTATTTCGTCCGGGAATCCGCTGCCTGCACCGCAGGTGATCACCCCTTCACAGTTCGGTGAGGTTCACGAATCGATAATGATCAGGATCAATGGAGCGACATTTGTGAACCCCGGAGGCACCTTCAGCGGCAACACCAATTACAACATCACATCCGGGGGTCAACAGGCTCAGATCAGGATCAGTACTACATGTCCGCTTGTTGGCCAGCTGATTCCCACAACCCAGGTTGACCTGGTAGGGATCGGATCACAGTTCAGCTATTCAAATCCCACTGCAGGGTACCAGATGATGCTCAGGGACCAGCAGGACATCATCTCCAATCTGGCCATCACTTTTACCTCACCGGTCACAGTATCCAACATTACCACAAGCAGCTTTGACCTTGCCTGGACCACCAACATTGCCGGATCTACAGAGATTTTCTACGGCCCCACCCCTGCCCTGGGCACTCACGCTGCACAGGCCGGAACAGCCGCAACACACTCCATCAGCGTGACGGGTGCCAACCCCGCTGATATCATCTATGTGAAACCTTTTTCGGTGTACAGCGGTGATACGGCTTTTGCCGGAATGAATGTCTATGCAACGCAGTCGCTTTCCACCGGCGACATCAAAGTCTATTTCACGAGTACCGTGGATCACTCTTTCAGTAGCGGTGTGAATGCCATTCAACTTGACAACCTCCTGGATGACACCCTCATCGCCTATATCAACCGGGCAGAAGAGACCATCGACCTGGCCATTTACAATTTCAACACCCAAAACATCTCGAACATCGCTGCTGCCCTCAACATTGCCCATGGCCGGGGTGTTGACATCAGGGCAGTTTATGACGGGACCACTGCAAACCTTGGTATCTCGAGCCTCCTGCCCGCCATCGGAAAAATTGCCAGCCCCACCAGTTCAGAATACGGGATCATGCACAACAAGTTCATGATATTCGATGCCTACCATGCGGATCCGACCAAACCTGTGGTATGGACCGGTTCCATGAACTGGACCGAAACATGCATAAACGAATTCGCCAACAATGTGGTTATCATCCAGGATCAGAGCCTGGCTAAAGCCTATACCCTTGAGTTCGAGGAGATGTTCGGGTCAACCGGATTGCAGCCCAACCCGCAGGAATCACGATTTGGCCCTTACAAAACCAACAATACCCCACACGAATTTGTGATTGGTGGCAAGAGGATAAAATCGTTTTTTAGCCCTTCAGATGGGGTCAACGCGCAGATTATCAATCATATAAACGATGCAATGGAACAGGTATACGTGAATACCATGCTGATCACACGATCGGACATTGCCTATGCATTGCGTGACAAAAAGCTGGCCCAGAAAGATGTGAAGGTGATCGTGAACAACGATGGTGATTGCTCACAACTGGTGGTAGATACCCTCAAAGCTATACTTGGTGCTGATTTCAAAGAATTTGGTGAACCATATATCCTCCATAACAAACTGATGATCATTGACCCGAATCCCCCCCTGGGTGGTGACCCGCTGGTATGGACCGGCTCCCACAACTGGAGCAATGCTGCCGATCAGAGAAATGATGAGAATACCCTTGTGATCCATGACCTGGAAATAGCCAACATCTACCTTCAGGAATTCATGAAGCGCTGGTCCCTTGGTGTTCCCCTGAAGGTCATTGATTATTCCGGACAGGGCTTCCGGAGCACTGTTTACCCCAACCCCTCGGAAGGGGAATTCACCATCCGGGTCTCTTCGGATGCTGCAGGCGTCGGGTCAATGGAGATTTACAGCATTGATGGAAAGAATC
Source organism: Bacteroidales bacterium (assembly GCA_046496455.1). Taxonomy (GTDB): domain Bacteria; phylum Bacteroidota; class Bacteroidia; order Bacteroidales; family SKPS01; genus SKPS01. The sequence goes on from JAWOGX010000084.1 coordinate 11,084, forward strand.
TGTTCAGCGAACAGATTACTGTGAACAGCGGTGAACCCAAAGATCTAAATACACAAAATAAATAGTTTTGTGGTTCTTTGTGTTTCTGTTGCTCAACACTCCGATGTTGAGTCAATCGATTTCGCAAGTTCGGAGACTTGCGCAACTACTCATAACCCATAATTAATTACCCC
>JAWOGX010000090.1:0-10408 GCA_046496455.1 Bacteroidales bacterium
GAGGGCGAGGATGATGGTGATCAGGCGGATCATGAAGCCTCCGCTGCGCTCACGGGCATTGGAGGGCCTTCCGAAAGAGATATAATGCTTCGCATCCGCTTTGCCCATTGGCCGGTAGGAGGAAGGATCCTGTGACGACTCGTTTTCCAGTTCACGCAGTACACGCCGTTCGCGCTCTTCGCGGAGTTCCCTCTGGGGATCATAATACCTTGGAGTGTATTCAAACCGTTTGGGCTTCGGAATTTTAAACGCTGTGATTCGCATCTGTCCTTGATTTTAAACGGTGCAAAGGTACTGATTTTTGCCTTACCGGGGGAACTCAGAGATGTTTCTCCTGAAACATGAAGATGTTGTTTGCAGACAGCCGAATATTGAAGAAGAGATGAGGACGCAGGTGGTTATATGGTTTGAGGTTCGTAGTCGCCAGATAAAGGTGTACTGTAGGGTCTAGCGAAAAATAATGGTTTACATAAAATTTGATACCTGCGCTGAAAAATCCACCATATCCAATCCCCCCCTGATCAATGTCAAACGTCTGAAGGTTGCTGTTGGGCACATACTGCTGATTGCCGTAAACATTGATCAGTGAGTAATCCCGCTCTTCCACAAGGATTTTATTCGCCCGCACCTTGGTATTGGTAAGGGTAAAACCGATATCCATAAATGGCCTGAACATCGGGTTGGTCAGTTCAAATTCACGGCTGAGGCCCAGGTCAAAAAGAAACCGCTGCTCTTCACCATAGATGGAAAAGGTACGCAAATCGGGATCGGTTGCGATCTGCCCTTTGGGGTCCACCTCCAGGGTGTAAAAATCGGCCGCTTTCAGTTTCATCTGGTTAAACTGGACAAACCACGCCATATCCTCGCGGAAATTATTCCTGAAGGTAAAACCAACCATGACTGCGGGATTGTAACGCATGTCTGACGGAAGTCCGTGCAACCGGAATGTATCCGATGCTTCCAGCAAGCTTACGATCTCCTGGTAGTGGTATGGGTTATTCAGGATGAAGGATATCCTGTTTTCATTTGATTCGTTTCCGTTGTAATACGCTGCGGAGTGATGGGAAGAGAGAAACAGCCCCGCGTTCAGGGATATTTTCCATCCAATGTTTGTGCTGTCAACCTGGCTGCTTGCGTGGATAAAAGGGAACATCAGCATGCAGGTAAAAATCATGGAAAGTATGGATCGGTATCGGTGCATAGGTTTACAGATTGGTTCCGATGATACATAACGCAGCATCAGGCGGAATCGTACCGGCAAAGATAACGCTTATCCTGAAAGAAGATTTTCATTAATTTCGCACGATATTTCACTTAACCATGATTCTTGGATTTACTTTGATCACTGAGGCGCCGATGTGGCTGCTGATTCTTTGCCTGGCAACAGGGGCGGGCCTTGCATTCATGCTATATTTCCGCAACAGGCACAATGCCCTTTCACCCGTTGCCAGCCGCATCCTGGCCGTCATCAGGTTTCTGGCCATAAGTCTGATCGCATTTCTTCTGCTTAATCCACTCGTCAAACGATTAACCCGTGAGAAGGAGCTTCCTGTGATCGTTGTGGCCATGGACAACAGCGAATCCATGCTGATCCACAGTCGGGATACATCAGCAGATGCAAAGAGTCTAAGGGGGGCATTCAATGATCTGATCGGGGCATTGTCAGACGATTACCAGGTTGAGGCATACAACTTTGGAGATATTGTCAGCGATTCGGTTCAACTTGATTTCAATGACAAGCAGACCGATATTTCTGCGCTGTTCACCCTGGCAGAAAACCGTTATGCAGGCCGTAACCTTGGGGCTGTGGTCATGTTGACCGATGGTATCTTCAACAGCGGATTGAACCCGGTTTCGATGACGGAGCGGATGAACACCCCTGTTTACACTCTCACCTGGGGTGATACCACGGTAAAACGTGATCTGATTCTTGCTGAAGTGAACTACAACCGCATCGCATACCTGGGTAATACTTTCCCGATGGAGATCGTGGTGAAAGCGAGCCGGAGCAATGGGCTGGAATCGAGATTGGTGGTCAGAAACCGGGAGAAGGTATTCTTCAGCCAACCCATACTCATCAGCAGCGATCCTTTTTCCAAAATTTTCCAGGTGCAACTCAATGCAGACAAGGAGGGGATCCTCGACTATGAAGTAATCCTGGAACCCCTCAAAGACGAAGTGACCCTGGTGAACAACCGGACCAGGGCGTTTGTCGAAGTGCTTACCAGCAAGAAAAAAGTGCTGTTGCTCGGAAGCAAACCACACCCGGATCTCGGCGCTTTACACAATGCCTTGCTTTCCAATGATATGCTTGAAGCAGAGGTTCATATGATCAACGATTTTCGGGGTAATGCATCGGCTTATGATCTCATTGTGATGCATCAGCTTCCTGATGATCAGCGCTCGGCAGACCTCCATGCACGGGTGGTCAGGGAGAAAGTTCCCATACTGGTAATAGCAGGCGGCAAAACCCGCCACGAAATAATTTCGGCTACCGGGACCGGGCCATTATTTGTGCCAGGCAAAATACGGGGTCAGCACAACGAGGTTCTTGCTTCCCTTAACCCGTCTTTTGCGCTCTTTGCGCCCGATGATGAATTTACCGATATCCTCAGCGAACTTCCACCCCTCTATGTTCCATTTGGCCGGTTTGAGCCAATGCCGGGTGAACAGTCGCTGCTTCTGCAGAGGATCGGAACAGTGACAACAGGCTATCCGCTGATATCTTTTTACGCCAATCAGGGTCACCGGGCCTGCTATGTGGCAGGGGAGGGGCTCTGGAAATGGCGTATGTATGCCTTTCGCAGCAAAAAGTCGCACCGATCGTTCGACACCTTTGTCAGCCAATGGGTCCAATACCTGACCGCATCGGATGAACGGACACGATTCAGGGTATCTACCCGGAGCCAATTTACCGAAAACACCCCGATTGCATTTTCAGCTGAACTCTATGATGCTGCTTACAACCCCGTTACAGATCCGGAGATCAGCCTGAATATAACCTCCTCAGACGGAAACAGCTACCAGTATACCTTTACCCGCAAGGAGCGGCTTTACACCCTGGATGCCGGCCGTCTGCCGGTTGGGGAATACCGCTATGATGCCCGGGTAATGCTTGGTGCCGAAAAATTTCTGGCTGCCGGAAGGTTTGTGGTGGCACCCGTGCACCTTGAATCTACGGTGACCCGGGCAGATCATGTGCTGCTCAGGACCCTCAGCGGACAAACCGGAGGCATCTCCGTGCCGGTGGCTCAATGGGCTCAAATCCCTGATCATATCAAAAACCGCAGTGATATAAAGCCCATCAGCCACCTGAGAGAGAAGTTTTCCGACCTCACGGGAATCTTCTGGATTCTTGCGCTAATCCTCCTGCTGCTCGCAGCTGAGTGGTTTGTCAGGAAATGGGCAGGATCTTACTGATTTTCCTGTCTGGTACTATACTCAAATCTAAACCTGAAATCAACCCCCATGACCGCTTCCATAGTATTTGTACTGATCATTCTCTTTCTGACCGTTGAATTTCTGATGGAGAGGATCCTCGACTACCTCAATACCAAAAAATGGTCTGATGAGATGCCTGAAGAGGTGAAGGGGATCTATGACGAGCAGAAATATCAGAAATCCCAGCGATACAACAAAGAGCGTCACCAGTTCTCTTCACTGGTCAGCGTCTTCTTTTTTCTTGCCTTGCTGACGATGCTATTCTTTGATATGTTTTCCTGGCTCGATCGTCACATTCATGCATACACCACCAACCCAATCCTCGTCACGCTGGTTTTTTTCGCCATTCTTGGCCTTGCCAATGACCTGCTCGGCTTACCCTTTTCTGCTTATTCAACCTTCGTTATCGAAGAGAAATACGGATTCAACAAAACCACAGTCGCCACGTTTGTGCTGGACCGGCTCAAGACATGGTTGCTTTCGGCACTGCTGGGAGGCGGCCTACTCACCCTCATTGTCTTTCTGTATCTTCAGACAGGAGAACTCTTCTGGATCATGGCATGGGGCGCCATTACTCTCTTCTCCATTATCGTCACCATGTTTTACTCAACCCTTATCGTTCCCCTTTTCAACAAACAGGTACCCCTGGAATCCGGAAGCCTGCGCGATTCCATCGAGAATTTTGCTATCGGTGCCGGGTTCAGGATTTCGGACATCTTTGTGATGGATGGTTCGAAACGTTCATCCAGGGCAAACGCCTACTTTTCAGGACTGGGCCCAAAAAAGAGGATTGTACTATACGATACGCTGATCAAAGAGCACACCAATGAAGAACTGGTGGCAATTCTTGCCCATGAGATCGGGCATCTCAAAAGGAAACACATCCTTAAAAGCCTTGCTGTTTCGACACTTGAAACCGGCTTGTTGCTCTTTTTCTTCTCCAGGCTGGTTGAAGCACCGGAATTATCCATGGCCCTTGGTGCTACCCAACCGGCTTTCCACCTCTCTCTGCTGGCTTTTGGCATCCTCTACAGTCCCATTTCAACACTCCTGGGTATTGTCATGAACACCATATCGAGGAACAATGAGTATCAGGCCGACAGGTTTGCGGGTGAGCACTATGATGCCAAACATCTTATGAGTGCACTGAAAAAGCTCTCGGTTAACCATCTCAGCAATCTACGCCCCCATAAAGCCTATGTTTTTGTTCATTACAGCCATCCACCTCTTCTTCAACGACTTGATGCGCTCAACAAACTTGCTGAATGATGAAACTTGCTCGATTTCGGGAATTTTGATATTTTTGCCAGCCTTTAATACATAATTCTGATTATCATATATCAATAACCAAATATCTATGGCGCTAAGAATCATTGTTTTAGCAAAACAGGTGCCCGATACCAGGAATGTGGGCAAAGATGCCATGAAAGCGGACGGCACCGTGAACAGGGCGGTACTACCGGCCATCTTTAACCCGGAAGACCTGAACGCCCTCGAGCTTGCATTACGGATCAAAGATCAACATCCTGACACAGAAATCATTCTGCTAACCATGGGCCCATCCCGTGCAGCAGAGATCATCCGTGAGGCCGTTTACCGTGGGGCGGACAAGGGCTACCTGATCAGCGACCGCCGTTTTGCAGGTTCTGATACACTGGCAACCTCTTATGCCATCTCTCTGGCGGTAAAAAAGCTGGCCCCATTTCACATTGTGCTCGGAGGGAGACAAGCCATTGATGGAGATACGGCGCAGGTGGGTCCCCAGGTTGCTGAGAAACTGAGTATCCCGCAGATCACATACGCTGAAACCATAGAAGCCATTGATCAGCAGAAAATCAGGGTAAAAAGGCGCCTGGAACGCGGTGTGGAAACCGTTGAGTCTGCTTATCCAGTGCTCATTACCGCCCATTCAAGCGCTCCAGCCTGCCGTGCCCGCGATGCGAAAAGACTGATGAAATTCAAGTACGCCCGCACCGTTACTGAACTGCAGGAAGAATCCAATGACTACACCGAACTTTTCGACCAGCGCCCTTACCTGGTGATTGATGAATGGACCGTGGATGACATCCATGCTGAAGTAGAACAACTTGGGCTTTCTGGTTCGCCAACCAAGGTGAAAAAAATCGAAAATGTCGTATTCAAGGCCAAGGAGTCAAAAGTGATTTCTGCAGCAGATGAGGATATCGACATGCTGATGAAGGATCTGATCGGATCACATGTTATCGGTTAGTCGAGAGTCGAGAGTCGAGAGTCTAGAGTCGAGAGTTGAGAGTCGAGAGTCAGGAGTAATAAAGTAAACAATTAACAAACCTCAATATCGTGAACAACATTTTTGTTTATTGTGAAGTAACCGAGGAGGGGCTGATCGCTGATGTGAGCCTTGAGTTGCTTTCGAAAGGACGCAAGTTGTCCAATGAACTCGGAGTGAAACTGGAAGCCATTGTCATCGGGAACAAAGTGGAGAACCTTGAAGGACAACTTTTCCCATTTGGAACCGATGTGGTGCATTATGCTGATGACCCTCGCCTGTTCCCTTACCAGACGATGCCACACGCTGCCATTGTCTGTGGCGTCTTCAGGAAGGAGCAGCCGCAAATCGCCCTTTTTGGAGCATCCTCAGTAGGGCGTGACCTGGCCCCAAGGGTGGCCTCTGCATTGAAATGCGGCCTTACCGCCGACTGCACCAGCCTTGAAATCGGTGAGCATCATGACAAGAAAACAGATACCCGGTATGATAACCTGTTGCTGCAGATCAGGCCAGCTTTCGGGGGCAACATCATAGCCACCATCATCAATCCCGACACAAGGCCCCAAATGGCCACTGTCCGTGAAGGGGTTATGAAGAAAGAGATCCTTTCCAACAACTATAAAGGTGAGATCAGGAAGGTCAGTGTGAAAGAGTTCGTCACTGATGAACATTTTGCACTGACGATCATTGAAAGGCATATAGAAGAACAGAAAATCAATATTAAAGCAGCGAATATCATTGTTGCAGGCGGTTATGGAATGGGTAGCAAGGAGAATTTCAAGCTGCTTTACGCGCTGGCGGAGACCATCGGCGCTGAAGTCGGTGCCTCCCGCGCCGCTGTGGATGCAGGGTACGCTGAACACGAAAGGCAGATCGGACAAACCGGGGTTACAGTGCGCCCGAAACTCTATATTGCCTGCGGCATCTCCGGACAGGTGCAGCACCGTGCAGGTATGGACCAGTCGGCAAAGATCATTTCGATCAATAACGATACCCATGCACCCATCAATCAGATTGCTGATTATACTATCATCGGGGACGTGGCTGAGATCATCCCCAAAATGATCAAGTATTATCAGAAGAATTCAAAATAACATACCTAAACCACCCAAATATCTGAATCATGGCTAATTTCTATTCCGATCATAACCATCTGAAATTCCATTTGAACCACCCGCTGATGGAAAAGATTGTCAGTCTCAAAGAGCACAACTATGCAGAACGTGAAAAGTTTGACTTTGCTCCGGTTGACTATGAAGATGCAATGGATAATTACGATAAGGTACTTGAGATAGTAGGGGAGATCTGTGGAGAGATCATTGCGCCCAATGCCGAATCGGTGGATCAGCAAGGTCCCGAACTGATAAACAATGAGGTGGTGTATGCAAAAGGTACTCAGGAGAACCTCGAAGCCCTGACCAAAGCCAATCTTTTCGGAATGTCACTTCCAAGGCAATATGGTGGGCTGAATTTCCCGATGGTGCCGTATGTGATGGCGGCTGAACTGGTTTCCAGGGCAGATGCCGGATTTGCCAATATCTGGGGATTGCAGGATTGTGCTGAAACCATCCACGAGTTTGGCTCCGAAGAGATCAAGAATGAATACCTCCCGAGAATCAACACAGGCGACACTGCCGCCATGGACCTCACCGAACCGGATGCCGGAAGTGACCTGCAGAGTGTTCAGCTTCGTGCTCATTACGATGAAGCTAAGGGAACCTGGCTGCTGAACGGGGTGAAGCGTTTTATTACCAACGGTGATGCCCATATTTCACTCGTGCTGGCCAGGTCTGAAGATGGTACCACCGATGGAAGAGGCCTTTCACTGTTTGTTTACGATCGTAAACACAGGGCAATGACCATTCGTCGCATCGAAAACAAGCTTGGTATCAAAGGGTCCCCCACCTGTGAACTGGTGTTTAAGGATGCACCGGCAAAGCTCGTTGGTGACAGGAAACTGGGACTGATCAAATACGTGATGTCTCTGATGAATTCGGCAAGGCTTGGCGTTGGCGCCCAGTCAGTGGGGATTGCTGAGGCTGCTTACCACGAAGCCATCAAATATGCCCACGAAAGAGAGCAGTTCGGCAAACCGATCATTCAGTTTGCCCCTGTTTCTGAGTTGCTGACGGTGATGCGAGCCAAAACCGATGGCATCCGCAGCCTGCTTTATGAAACAAGCCGGTTTGTCGATATGTACAAAGCATACGGTTTCGCTTCCGAAGAGAGAAGCCTTCTGCCTGAGGAAAGACAGGAGATGAAATACTATCAGCGCTATGCCGATGTATTTACACCGCTTCTCAAGCTCTTTTCCAGCGAATATTGCAACCAGATTGCCTATGATTCGCTCCAGATTCACGGTGGTTCAGGGTATATGAAAGACTATCCCATTGAAAGGATATACCGTGATGCCAGGATCACCAACATCTACGAAGGTACATCACAACTGCAGGTGGTGGCTGCCATTCGTGGCGTAACTGCAGGAACCTTCCTGAAACGCCTCGAAGAGTACGCGCAAATCAAGGTTAAGCCCGAGTTGAATTATCTGCACAAAACCCTGCAGAATATGACCCACCAGTTTCAGAAAACCATCGAGAAAGTGAGTGAATACCACGATGATGAGTATGTGAATTTCCATGCAAGAAGACTCGTTGAGATGGCAGGAAACATTGTGATTGGGTACCTGCTGCTTCTTGATTCCGATAAATCTGATGAATACACCCGCTCTGCAGAAATATTCATCAGAATGGGCAAATCACAGAACGTGGAAAGAGTGAGCTTCATCAACCAGACTACCCCTAAAGATCTTGGCCAGTATAAAGCTTAAAAGTCGAGAGTCGAGAGTCGAGAGTCGAGAGTCGAGAGTCCTGAGAAGTTAAGTTGTTTATATGTGTAGTTGTTTAGGGGGATGAATGGTTTTTTGTCTCGACTGATGACTCTCGACTGATGGACTCTCGACTGATGACTCAGAAGAACAGATAGAAGTAATTGTCCTTGTCGAAATTTATCCGTTCAGCACGTTTCCGCCCTTGCAGTCTGATTGACTTCATCTCTTTCTCAATCAGTTCCTCAATGTTGTCATTGTCATAAATCCGGGAACCATAGCTATCACGGATGTAATCCTTGTAAATGACCTTGGTGGTGTCTTCGGGCTGGATGCCAACCCACACCAGGTTCCAGCTTTTCTCCTTTTCTTTCTTTTTCTTGAAGAAATACACGTATCCATTCCCTTTTACCGTTTCCACAAATTGCCGGTCGAGATAAACCAGGCTGTCGCGCCCGGTTAGGGAGCCCTCCCTGATCAGAATGGATTGGCTGAACGTATTCTGATTAAGCGCAGTGGTGTCGAAATGGTTTAGTTTATCTATACTTGCAAGTTGCCTGTAAAAATCTGACATGGTATAGGGGTCTTTGCTCAGTGCGCTCAGGATAGAATCCGGAACCTTGACATTGGCGGTCACCATTGCTCCCACCAACCTGACTTTCAGGTTAGATGTACTGGTTTTCATCACATTGTCAACGATCTTGCGAACGCCCGGCTCTGTGGTGTAGTAGGGGAGGAGTAACTTAATGTAAACCATCAGATTAGGATTAAAAGTTCCTCCGTGGGTCGTGTAGCCTTTGTATCCCGTATAGTATTCACTCTTCTTATCCTGAGCCTCTTCTTCGCGGGCGAGCTGACGCTTCCAGTAGTCCCTGGCATTCCTGTATATAGCCTGGTATTCTGATTTATAGTCCATGGTCGTCACAAGGTTGCTATCCAGTAAGGTTGCCAGCAATTCGTAGATATTGTCTTCATATTCCCTGTACCTGGTATAGGTGAAGATTTCCGGGAACAAGGCTTTTGCAGCTTGAAGTGAATCTCCGAATGCTTTGAATATGATGCCAATATCTGAGTCAGATGAAGTGAGCGGAAGATCATATTTTATGCATTTGAGGATGGATTTGGATGCTTCAGCCGTTTTCTGACGTGCCAGCGACCGCAGTATAGCCATCTGGAAAGTAACGGTATCACCCACGGAGGTATAGTGTTTTTCAAGAAAAGCGGGAATATCCGGGTGTTTCCGGCGCCCCAGGTCCAGGATCATGTTTCTTCTGAATGCAAAAGTCATTTCATCGTAATTCGGATTGGCTATTCTTTCCATCAGTAGCGGTGCATGGTGGTCCAAGAAACTGATGATATGGAACGATTCCCTTGCCTGCGCCCTGATCGTGGAATCCTCAGCCACAAGATCATTCAGATACATTTCGCCTTTATCGGCGAATATGAGCCAACCCACCAGGGTGTCATCAAGAGGTCTGAATGTTTCGAAAAAGGTGTTGACAAACTGCGAGGGGCCATTCAGGGTGTCGGTAACGGCCGAAAGCCTGTACCATGCGCCGTGTTTCTGAATCATCATCACGTGAATTGCCCGGCTCGAATTGGTATCAGTAAAAATCACAGAGCAGGAGTTGATCGAACCGCTGTCTGACATGGATATATGGCTGCGGATCAATGTGGAATCACTGTCAAACTGGTTAATGAGTGATTTCCACAAGGTATCGGGATTGGCATAATGTGCATACTTGTGGAATTTCCGGTAATCTACCCTGATCATTTCACCGGAGTTATGGTTGAAGAAGTAGGTTGATTTTTCTTCAGATTGATGACTTTTATCCTTTTCTTCGTCAGCACCATAATACCAGTAATAGCTGCCGGAACTACCGGTATTTTCAGGA
>JAWOGX010000095.1:0-3387 GCA_046496455.1 Bacteroidales bacterium
GGGTTCTAACTGAGCCGGCATCGCGCCTTAGGTAACCCCAAAGATGCATCACCCCAGGTTGTTGTGATGGATGATCAATCTGTACTGATTGCCAGATGCCTGCAACCTTTCATATATAGTTTCGGCACAGTACACTGAACGATGTTTGCCACCTGTGCAGCCAAAGTTCACCTGAAGATCGGTAAATTCCCGATTCAGGTAATCATTCACAGAAGCCATGATCAGTGCTTCGCAATGGTTCAGGAACGCTTTCACTTCCTTTTGTCCGCCTAACCATTCCTGAATCACCGGATCCTTCCCTGTAAAGGGTCGCAGTTTTTCATCCCGGTGGGGATTGGGAAGAGCCCGGCAATCGAACACGAATCCTCCCCCATTCCCGGTTGCGTCTTTGGGCAACCCATGCATATAGGAGAAGCTGTTGATGCGGATGACAAGCCCTGATTTTTGCTGACTACTCCCGACAAATAGCGGCAACGCCTTTTGCAGCAAGCTTTGCAGATAAGTAAGACTAAGTTTGCCGGAGTTGAGCCCAAACACCTGGAAGGTGTTCTGCAGTGCCGGCACGATGGGTTTGCGGAACGCTTCTTTATGTTCAAATAAACCCCTGTATCCATATGTCCCCAGGGTTTGCAGCAACCTCAGGAGGGCAAACCCCCTAACCTGTTGCCGGAAATGTTCCTGATCCACGTCAATATATTCCTGCAGTTCCCGGCAATAGCTCTCCAGCAGCCTTTCACGCAGGGGCTCAGGCAGGGCAATCCTTGACTGGTAAAGGAATGATGCAACATCATAGGCCAGCGGTCCCCTTCGCCCTCCCTGATAATCAATAAACCATAGTCTGCCATGGGCAATCATGATATTCCTCGACTGAAAATCACGGTACATGAAACCGTTTGTACAATCCCCGAATATCGCATCCAGCATGTATTCAAACTCTTTCTCCAGCATTTCATCATCAAATTCAACCCCTGATAACTTCAGGAACATATATTTGAAATAATGGAGATCCCACAATGCTGCTTGCCGGTCAAACTCCGGCGAAGGGTAACACCTGTCAAAATCAAGTCCGAAAGCCCCTTTGACCTGGAACTGCACCAGCAACTCCAATGCCTTGGCCAGCAATGGTTCATGCTCTTCCGGAGAACTGTGGGAAAGCAACCCAAACAGCGACTGATTCCCAAGATCCTGTTGCAGGTAACACACTCCTTCCGGATCCGTTGCCAGCACCTCCGGCACAGGCAGCCCATGCTCCAGAAAATGATTGGTGAGGTAGAGGAATGCTTTGTTTTCTTTTTTATTCTGATTGATCGTACCGATGAAGAAGCGCTGACCGGTTGCAAGCCTGAAATATCTGCGGGGTGATGCCGACCCTGTGGTGACAGGCATACACGAAAGAGCCTCTCTGCCAGTCAATTCCATCACCAGGCCCTTCAGGATTTCTTCATAATTATCTTCTGCCATTGCTGTATAAATTGCTATGCCGAAAGTAGTGAATTTTCGCATGAACGATTTTCAGGAGGAAAGTCAACATAGTTTTCGCTATTTTTGTTTGCTTGAAAGATCATCAACAAAAACGATAGACATGAACAACGAAAAAGCACTTGACATTCTGAAGACCGCAATCCTTCTGGAGCGGCGGGGAAAAGCATTTTACGGGCAGGTAGCAGCCACCACTGCCATCCCGGAGGCCAAAGAGGTCTTCACGATTATGGCAGAAGAGGAGCAGTCCCATATCGATTTCCTGTCGGAACAGTACAAGAGTTTGCTGAACAACAATACCTTCAGCAAGCAGAGGCTTGCCGACAGCCACGCGAACGAGGCCATCGTGGAAAAGATCCTCTCCGAAGGGATCAAAGGGAAGATTGAAGCGGCCAGTTACGAGGCTGCTGCCATTGCAGCCGCCATTGACATGGAAAACAAGGCGATCCAGGTTTATAGTGATCGTGCTGCAGAAGCCACGGACCTGAATGAGAAGGAACTGTATGCATGGCTTGCCGACTGGGAGAAGACCCACCTGAAACTCCTCAACGAAATGAACAAACAGTTGATGGAGAGCATCTGGTACGACAACCAGTTCTGGCCTTTCTAAATCTCTTCCAACACCTTGCTGTCGACATAAAGCAGGTAACCTTTGACTTTCATGTGCCCCATGGCACGCAGCAGGTCGCAATAGGTGTTTACCTGCTTTTGGTGCGACGGTTTGGGGAATCCGGTTTTGAAGTCCAGCACCCCAATGTGGTCATCAAGCATGACGACCCTGTCGGGTCTGAGTTGTTTCCCATCGGGGGTAATGATGGTGGCTTCGCTCCGGTAACTGGCCGATCGGTTAAAAAAGGGTCTCACCGAAGTCATATTCAGGAGTGCTGATAACTCCCCGAACCACACTTCGCGCTCATCCTCCGGTACAAGGCCTTGATTGACAAACTGATCCAGGGCAATTTCAATCTCAGAGGCATCACCAATGGCTGCCAGAATGTTGTGAAAAAGCGTTCCGCGGGTAATCGCCTGCTGCCGGGGAGAATCATCCGGCAGCACCAGTTGCCCTGACCTTATTCCGAGCCTCCCCTGCCAGGAATAACTCTTCCAGGGCGGCATTCTCAGGTTCCCGGATGCTGCCTTCTGCTCACCGGGTTTCAATGTATTGGCTGATGAACCATAGCGATAAACAACCTGATCTTCAGTCTGCATAAATGCACACTGAGGAAGGAATTCCTGCAGGATATCATACAGGTAAAACTCAGACTTTGTTTTCCGGGAGGTTGGTGCAGAAACGATATACAGCTGTTGTGCCGGCCGGGTAAGTGCAACATAAACCACATTGGCCACATCCTGGAGCAAAGCGTCTCTTTCCCGTTTATACACCCCTGCGTAGGGTGTATTTTCCAGCTCGCTTCTGAATGGAAGGAGCAGCACCGGCAATCCTTCAAATTTCCCGGGGGTGGCCTCCTCCACCCATAACATTTTTGACCGGTTACCGCGGTGGTAAGTGGTTTCCATGGCAAATGCATAGATCACCACCGGGAACTGCAGCCCTTTTGCTTTGTGGATGGTCATGATCCTCACGGCATGACCTGTTTCAGGCAGCGGGATGGAGCCGGGAAGCTTCTCGTCAAGGAATTGAACAAAACCTCCCAGGTCATTCCCTGACGTCTGGATGAAGGATGCGGTCAGGTCCAGGAGGTACTGGACGGCAGGCCCTGAAACCTCGTCACCGTAAAAGTCACGGATCACCTGTTCGCCAAACTCATACAAGGGCATAGCGAGATAGTCTGCCATCTTCCTGTTGATCCCGGCCGCTGCAAACCATCGGTTCACCTTTTCCCAGAGTGGCTCCGCATCCGGAACCCCTGAAGACATACCGGAAAGGAATGCATGCATCGTATCGTG
>JAWOGX010000144.1:0-2881 GCA_046496455.1 Bacteroidales bacterium
TGGCAATTATTTGTTAAACAATCATTTTCAAAAGCTGACTAACCATCTAAACCAACAATCTATGGCATCACTCAATCCGATTACCGGGGTGCTGGGCAAAAAAGGGGCTGCCCACCTGCTCCGGAGAGCAACATGGGGTCCCGGCCCGGCTGATATTGAAGCATTTGCTGCACTCACGGCCTCTGCGGCACTCGATACCCTGTTTGCCCCTCCCGCTGTTCCTGCTCCACCTGTTGATGTGCTTACCGGCGACAGCTGGGTGAATCCGCCCACAAAGCCCGTTGCTATTGAAGATGTAAACAGTGACCAGGACACCCTGTTCAATTTCTTCAGGGCCTGGCACCTCGAACAGATGCGCAAATCGGGTAATAACCTGCAGGAACGCATCACCTATTTCTATCATACCCACCTGCCCGCGGCATGGTCAGTTATCGGCAGCAGTGAAGCAGTTTACTACCAGAACGCCTTATTCAGGTATTACGCCTTTGGGAATTTTAAAACCCTTTTCAAAAAAATCTGCCTCGACAATGCCATGCTGCGTTACATTGATGGTGAAACCAATGACAAGGACAGTCCCAACGAAAATTTTGCCCGCGAGATGTTCGAACTTTATTCCATCGGCAGAGGTCCTCAGCTTGCCGAAGGCAATTACACCAATTATACCGAAGACGATATCAAAGCTGCCTGCAGGGTGCTTACCGGCTGGCGGTTCGACCCAACCTTCACCAACCTGGACCCCGACACCAGCATTCCTGCCGGCAAACTCGAAACCGAAAATTCTACGGGATTGCCTGTCACTGAACTGGCTGTCAGGCATGATAAAGACCCCAAGGTGTTTACAGCAGCCTTCGGAAATCAAACCATTCAACCTGATGAGATAATTGAAACCCTCGCCACAAAAGAAGCAGCTAGCAAGGAATTTGACGACCTGATAGAGATGATCTTTGCGCGCGAGGAAACAGCCCGGTTCATTTGCCGCAAACTATACCGCTTTTTTGTATACTGGAAAATATCAGCAGAAGTTGAAACCGACATCATCAATCCGTTGGCAACAACTTTCCGAACCGGCAATTACGAAATGGAACCAGTGCTCAGGCAATTACTTGCCAGCGAACACTTTTACGATACTGATACACCGGTAACCAGCGACAATTCAATTGGCGCACTCATCAAAACTCCACTTGAAATCATCATCGGTTCGCTGCGCTTTTTTGATGTGGAAATGCCTGCAACTTTAAGTGATCTGTATGAAAAATCTTACCTGAACGGCATCCTTCCCATGATTCTTGAACAGGGACTTGATTTTTACGAGCCCATTGATGTATCGGGATATCCTCCTTACAGCCAGGAGCCTACCTATAACCGCGACTGGATAACCCCCAATGCCATCGGTCACCGCTACCATTTCTCCAACATTCTCATGGGAAGGCTTGACGAAGGCGGCGATTATGGTTTCCAGCTCGATGTGGTCGACTGGGTCAGGAATTCGGGAAATATATCCGATCCTTCCAACGCCGAAACCCTTGTGCAGACTTTAACCCTGAATCTCCTGGCAGTTGAAATAGATACCGACCGGTACAATTACTTCCTCAATGATGTCTTTTTGGACAATCTTGCACCTGCCACCTGGACCACCGAATGGAACCTATATACTTCAGGTGGTAATGACGATGTTGTGAGGGCTCAGCTCGAAACACTGGTTGCCGCTCTGATGCAAACACCCGAATTTCAGTTATTCTAAACCAAACCGCCATGAACAGAAGAAAATTCATTCGCAACATAGGCATGGCTTCCGCCGGCTCGGTAGTTTTATCGGGAGTGCCTGTAAGATTGCTGGCTGCAAACAGCAACCTCAAAATAGCCGCTGCCAACGGCAATAATGTACTCATCTTTATACAGCTTCACGGCGGCAACGATGCCCTAAACACGCTGATACCCGTAAATCAATACGACACCTATTATAATTTCAGGGCCAATATTGCCATACCCGACAGCGGATCACGCAAGTTCATCAACGTAGACAACACCTTGCCCATTGAAGACCAGATTGGACTTCATCCCGACATGATCGGGTTCAAGGAATTGTATGACCAGGGAAAGGCAGCCATTGTTCAAAATGTAGGGTACCCCGATATGAATATGTCTCATTTCCGGGGCAGAGATATTGTGATGATGGGTGGTGAAGCAACCACTGATTATTCATCGGGCTGGATGGGCCGTTTTCTCAATCATGCTTACCCTGGTTACCCCGGAGCCTATCCTTCAGATGACATGCCCGACCCCATTGGTATTGAAATGGGAAACCTGATGTCCATTGCCTTTCATCGCGAAGAAGGCATTCCCATGGGCATCAACATCCATAACCCGGACCAGTTTTATGAACTGATCACCACCGTTGGCGTGGATCCACCCATTTTGTACCCCGACAGCCATGCCGGTGATGAACTGCGCTACCTGATGGAACTTGAGAAAAAATCGAACGAGTATGCCGGACGGTTGAAAGCAGCATACGATCAGGGAAGCAACTCAGCCATTGACTATCCGGAAGCTTATCCGCTCAGCGCCCCCGAGCCATTCCTGAACAACCCGCTTTCGGGCCAGCTCAGGCTTATTGCCCGTTTGCTGAAAGGCGGTCTCAAGACCCGGATTTTTCTTTGCCGGATTGCCGGATTTGATTTGCACGGCGAACAGGTTGAGACCTACGATGCAACCCTGGGAACACATGCGGCTCTTTTATATCACCTGTCATCCGCCATCAAGGCATTCCAGGACGACCTGGCTGCCTTGAACATTGAAGATAACGTGCTTACCATGACTTTTACCGAATTCGGCCGCCGTGTTTATTCAAATGCCAGCTACGGCAGAACCATGGTCGGTGCCG
>JAWOGX010000080.1:0-6309 GCA_046496455.1 Bacteroidales bacterium
TTATGATCAATAAAAGTATCTTTGCAGTTTTCATAGCTTTATGTTTTATATTCAAATTATTACAACGAAGATAATTGAATTTGAAAGATGCAGCGCCCTTTTTAAAGAAAACATCAATTTTTAACTAAAGTTTTAGATTAGAATTGCTTTCTTTACCGACAATACATTTTGAAGAACCATTTGACAGACTAACTGATTGAACCCCGCCAACGCCATATGGATCCTGCTGGGCACCCTGTCATTGCTGATCGGGGTAACCGGTATTTTCATACCCGGGCTTCCCACCACACCCTTCCTGCTGCTTACCGCAGGCTTATACCTGAAAGGTTCCCCGCGTCTTTACAATGCTTTGCTCTCCACCAGGGTAATCGGGGATTACATCAGGGAATACAAGGCTGCCAAAGGGATGACCCTCCGGCAAAAAGTCTCCTCAATCGGCGTTATGTGGGCCATGATCCTGATTTCGGTGATCTTCTTCATTCAATCCATGAATGTGATGATCATTGTGCTCATTTGCGGTGCCATCGGCACTGTTGTGATGGGCTTCATCGTACCGACCGCAGACAGGAAGCGCCATAACCATGAAAACTAACCCATTATGCCCCTTTCTCTCCCTTTCCTGAGTCGTTTTCTGAATATTTGGCACCCCGAACGTTTTCAGGGCAGCATGAATAAACACCGGTACTTTGAGGGATGGTATTTCAAAAATGTCTCGGCACACGGGGAGCACTCATGGTCTTTCATCCCAGGGATATCTCTGACCAAAGAGCAATCCCATGCATTTGTCCAGGCCATCAACGGAACCACCGGAAAAACGTTCTATTTCAGGTTTGATATCAGCCAATGCTCATTTCTCCGGGACAGGTTTCAGGTTCGCATTGGCAACAACCTGTTCTCAGACAAAGGATTCTCTCTCGATCTTGACGATGGTGTCAACCGGTTTTCCGGCCAACTGGAGTTTTCGGAAATGACCAGACACAAGGCAACCCTCAGGCGCCCCGGCATCATGGGCTGGTACAGGTATGTACCATTGATGGAGTGTTATCATGGGGTGGTCAGCCTGGATCATAAGCTCAGCGGAAGCCTCCGGTGCAATGATGAAGATATCAACTTCAACAACGGGCGCGGATACATCGAGAAAGACTGGGGATCATCCATGCCGGAATCCTGGATTTGGATGCAAAGCAACCATTTCGAAAAACCAGGAACATCATTTATGCTCTCTGTGGCCAGAATCCCCTGGATTGGCAAAACGTTCACAGGATTCCTGGGGTATTTCCATCACCTTGGAAAAACCATCACCTTTGCCACCTATACCGGGGCAAAAATCCGGATTGCAGATTATAGCACCAACAGCGTCAATATCAGCATAAAAAGTGGCAGTGTTCAGATTGAAATCACAGGCCATAACCAAAGCGCAGCCCCTTTAATGGCACCAGTGATGGGGGAGATGGAAAGGGTCATCCATGAAAGCATCAATGCGGTGCTGAATGTCCGGATCACCAACAAAGCCGGGGAAATCTTGTTTGAGGGAGCAGGCATAAACGGAGGAATGGAAATGGCAGGCGAAATGAGCCTCCTGTTATAAAAACCGATTCATCTTAAATCATGAAAATACTATTGACCGGGGCAACGGGTTATATTGCAAAAAAGCTTTTACCGGTACTGCTGGCCGATGGACATGAGGTGATCTGTTGTGTGCGTGACAAACAAAGATTTGATACATCCAGGTACAGTTCTCCGGGATTATCCGTCATTGAAGCCGACTTCCTCGACGAATCCTCTCTGGTGGCAATCCCTGAAAACATAGATACCGCCTACTACCTTATCCATTCCATGTCGACCTCCATCGATGATTTTGAATCGCTGGAGAAAACATCCGCCGTCAATTTCAGGGACAGGATGAACCAGACCAGCGTAAAACAGGTGGTTTACCTGAGTGGGATCGTCAATAACAAAACCCTTTCGAAGCATCTCAAATCCCGTAAAGCGGTCGAGGAAATCCTGGGCACAGGAACCTATCATCTTACGACGCTGCGGGCGGGCATAATTGTCGGAGCGGGAAGCGCATCCTTCGAGATCATCAGGGATCTTGTGGAGAAACTTCCTGTGATGGTAGCGCCCCGGTGGCTTGAGACAAAATCGCAGCCCATCGCCATCCGCAATGTCATTGAATATTTGAAAAGTGTACCTGGAAATGAACCGACTTATGACCAGAGTTTTGACATTGGCGGGCCGGATATACTCAGCTATAAGCAAATGTTGCTTCAGTTTGCCGAAGTAAGAAACCTAAAAAGACGGATTTTTGTGGTTCTGGTCATGACGCCAAAACTCTCCTCCTATTGGCTCTATTTCATCACATCCACCTCTTATAAACTTGCTGTAAACCTCGTCCACAGCATGAAGATTGAGATCATCTGCGGGGAAAACAATCTGCAGAAAGTTGTTCCGGTGGAGTTACTGCACTATAAAGAGGCTGTCCGGTCAGCCTTTGATAAAATTGAGCAGCAGGAGGTCTTGTCAAGCTGGACAGATGCGCTTAACCTTCCAGGACTTCAGAAAGGGATATCAGAACTGATCAATATCCCGACCTTCGGGTGTTTTCATGATAAAAGGAGCTATGGGATTAAAAAGGAAGAGCGTGGTGTGCTGGATCGCATCTGGGCGCTGGGGGGTGATACCGGGTGGTATTACGCAAACTGGCTATGGAAAGTCCGGGGGTTTATGGACAAACTTGCCGGTGGCGTCGGCCTGCGCCGGGGCAGGCGAAATGAGGCTACCCTTTTCCCTGGGGATTCACTTGATTTCTGGCGGGTCATTCTTGCTGACAGAGACGGGAAAAGATTGCTGCTTTTTGCAGAGATGAAGCTACCGGGTGAAGCGTGGCTGGAGTTTAAGATTGAAAATAAGAAACTTATACAGACTGCCACTTTCAGGCCCCTGGGGTTATGGGGGAGATTATACTGGTATGCCGTGTCGCCATTGCATTTTTTCGTTTTCAGGGGAATGGCAAAACGCATTGCCGGGGGGTAATTCAGGGCTCCTTTGAGGGAATGTCCGGTCATGACTTACCTGGTGGGTTTGAATTCTTCGAACAGCAAAGATTTTCTAAAATATCCACACGACCTGTGGTGAATTTCTGAGGGATGGTTTAAATTTGCCCGAATTCAAAACAGAACCCATGAAACTCTTCTTTCGGATTGCGTCAATGATTCTCTTGCTGATCAACGGTTTAGGTGCATTTTACGGTGGCTTGAAATTGATCATCGACCCGTCCGGAGGAGGGCTGCAGTTACCCCTCAGTTACCTGGAAAGGAGTCCGTTCAGCGATTACCTGATTCCGGGGATCATCCTTCTGTCGGTCAATGGCATCCTCAGTTTCGTGGCGATGGTGCTGCTTCTGCTGAACCACAGGCGTTATCCGTTGTTTTTGATGATACAGGGTGTGCTTCTGGCCGGTTGGATTTCCATACAGATGTTATTGCTATGGATGTTCTATGCCCCGTTGCATCTTCCGTTTCTGCTCATCGGATTATTCCTGTTGATTGCAGGAATTTCCCTGAAGCGAAGGGATAAGGTTAATAATCAATAAGACTTACACGATAAAAACCTTTATGGATATCTATAAAAATAAATACTTACTCCTCTCAGCCACAGCGATTTTGCTGATGATTCATATCTCCTGCGGTAACGAGGCAGAAAGTGGCAACCGGAATACAGGCCCAATGAAAGTGGAGGGGTATGCAGTGAGGCCGGAGGTATTTACGGTGAGCATTCGTGCTACCGGTGAGTTGCTGCCCAACGAAGAGGTAGAGCTGAAATCGCCCGTTTCAGGGAATGTCCTTCGGATTCATTTCAGGGAAGGGCAGCAGGTGAGGCAGGGCGACCTGCTTGTTGAACTTGATGCTCGTTCCTGGAGTGCCAGAAAGAAGGGGTTGGAGGGGCGTTTGGCCGCATCGGAAAGTGATCTGGAGCGGCGCAGGACATTGCTTAAGATGGATGGGGTAAGCCAGGAAGAGGTGGAACAGTTGAAGGCGGAGGTAACAAGTCTGAAAGCCCAGATCGAGGAGCTGGATGTAATGATTGACCTGGCGCATATCAGGGCCCCGTTCAGTGGACGCGTCGGGATGAGGGACTTCAGCACCGGGGCATGGATGTCACAGGGGGAATTGATCACCCGCCTCGTGCAAAGCGATAAACTGAAAATAAACTTCTCCATCCCTGCCCGCTACAGCCGCGTCGTCGGAAAAGAGATGCCGGTTACCATGATTTCATCCTCCACAGGTGACACTGCCAGGGCGTTTATCTATGCCATTGACCCGATGATCAGCAGCACCTCCCGAAGCCTCCCGGTCCGCGCCATTTTCGACAACCCGAAAGCAGGTTTTATCCCCGGGGATTTTGTGCAGATCATCCTTGAAGTCAGCCAGAATGGTGAGGCCCTCCTGGTTCCTGCTGAGGCGGTAATACCGGAGCTCAACAACCAGGTAGTATATATTTTTCGGGATGGCAAAGCAGTCAGAACTACAGTGAAGACCGGTGCCAGGACCAGGGACCGTATTCAGATCACCAGCGGGCTGGAAGGTGGTGATGTTGTGCTTACAACCGGGTTGATGGTGATCCGGGATGGTGATCCGGTTGAAGTGACCGTAAAGAACCCGGAGGGACGGCGATGACATTATCGGAGTTAAGCATCAGGCGGCCGGTATTGACAATGGTTTTCGCCATTGCCATCGTGATTTTCGGGCTGGTGGCCTTCACCTCGCTCGGGGTCAGGGAATACCCCAGCGTGGAACCTCCCGTAATCACGGTAAGGACCGATTATCCCGGCGCCAATGCCGAAATCGTTGAGTCGCAGATTACAGAACCGCTTGAGGAGCAGATCAACCGTGTGGACGGTATCAAGAACCTGAGTTCGGTCAGTTCTACGGGCAGGAGCACGGTGAGGGTAGAGTTTGAGCTTGGGATGGATCTTGAGAATGCCGCCAACGATGTCCGTGACCGTGTCTCCCAGGCGGTACGCAGCCTGCCTCCGGATGTGGACCCCCCGATCGTTTCCAAGGCTGATGCCGATGCGCAGACCATCCTTACGATCACCCTGCAGAGCCGGCAACGAAACCTGTTGCAACTGACCGAATATGCCCGGAATGTCTTTGCTGAACGGCTTCAGACCATCAAAGGGGTAAGCCAGGTGAACATCTGGGGTGCCAAACAGTATGCCATGAGGCTTATCCTGGATGTGGACCGGATGAACGCCTACCAGGTGACCCCGGTTGATGTCAGAAATGCCCTGAACGCGCAAAGCATCGAACTGCCGTCCGGCCAGGTGGAGGGGGAACGGAGGTACCTGACCATACAGACTTATGGCAGAATCAACTCTGAAGATGAATTCAACGAACTGATCATTGTGCAGCGCGAAGGGACCATCATCAGGCTGAAGGATATTGGCAGGGCAGAGCTTTCACCGCAGAACCAGCAATCGATCCTGCGTGGCAACAAGGGGATCCCGATGGTTGGCGTTGCCCTGCAGCCACAACCCGGATCCAACTACATCGAAATTGTTGACGAGGCCCACCGGCGCGTGGAGATGCTTAAAAAAGAGCTTCCGGCTGATATCATGGTTGGAGTGGGGCTGGACATCACTCCAGGCATCAGGCGCTCCATCAGGGATGTGCAAAACACCATCATCACTGCCTTTGTGCTTGTGTTGCTGATCATCTTTGTGTTTCTGAGGAACTTCAGAACGACGCTGATCCCCATCAATTGAAGCTCCGCGTATCGCCGGGAAAGCCCGGCCGGGGCAGTTTGTTATCCTCAAAGCCACCGAAACCGGCGAGCGCATTCCTCTGACCATGGCGGATACCGACCCGCAGCGGGGAACAATCACGGTTATTTACATGGTCGTGGGTAAATCCACGGCCCTGTTTAAGGAGCTCCGGGTCGGGGATTCCTACCGGGACGTCATCGGGCCGCTGGGACAGCCGACCCATCTTGAAAAGGTCGGCACCGTGGTATGCGTCGGCGGCGGCACGGGCATTGCCGTGCTGCACCCCATCGCCCGCGGCCTCAAGCAGAAGGGCAACCGCGTCATCAGCATTCTCGGCGCCCGCTCAAAAGACCTGCTGATTCTGGAAGACCGCATGCGGGCCGTATCCGATGAGCTGCATATCTGTACCGATGACGGGTCGTACGGCCGGCAAGGCTTTGTCACCGATGCGCTCAAGGATGTCCTCTCCCGGGAGCAGGCAGCTCTGGCAGTTGCCATCGGGCCGGTTCCGATGATGAAGTTTGTCTGTGCGATCACAAAGC
>JAWOGX010000238.1:0-4750 GCA_046496455.1 Bacteroidales bacterium
CTGATAACTGTGTCATAGCGCTGGCACACGATCCGGTCGATCCAGTTCCCCTGTGGCGGGTTGGAGAGATGGAAGTAGTAGAATGTACCTGCTGTATCCACAATGATACACGGGTCACCCCACACCCCGTAGGTGGAGGTGAGCTGCTCCTGATGCCAGTTGAGCCCGCCATCACCGGAATAAAAGACGTGATTCAGGTTGGATCCGGCAAGAATCTCCTGGGTATTCTTCGGATTGATGCATATCGTCGGCTCCTCGGGGTAGCCTGTCGAAGAGATCATCACATTGGTATGCTGCGACATTAAGTAAAACGGCATCAGCAAAACAGCCAAAAAACAGAGTTTCATATTCATCTTTTTTATTTTACCACTGAGATAATGAGAACACTCAGATTCACGGAGTAATTCTGTGTTAACCTATGTATTTAATGTGTTTCAAAAATAACAATATCAGCGGATCATCAGTTTTCCGTTGTTAAATCCTTTTTCAGTGATCACCTGCCAATGGTACACCCCTGCGGGCAACCTGCCGAGTTGAACGGTACTGGTGCTGCCGGAAAGTCTATGCTTCATGACATTTTTACCACTCATGTCATTCAGCACAAAATCATACTCCCCTGCCCCGGCCTGATCATCCATGCGGATTATCAGATAATCTTTTGCAGGATTCGGGAAGAGGGCCATAGGGATACGCACCCCTTCTTCAATGCCTGTGGTATTTTTGATGGAACTCACCTGCATCAGGTTCCACTTTGCAGGATCCACCTGGAGCCCTGTAACAGTTCGGTTGAGGCTTATGAAGAATGTGTCTGTCTGGTGCCGGATATCGAGCCGCACGGTGGTATCCCCTCCCAAAGGTGAAAGGAACCTGAAATCAACCGGCATCCTGAATAGCGGTGTTACGGGTGATGAAGTGGTTTGCTGGGTGATGATCCGCACGGTATTGGGATCCATTTGTGCCCAACGCACACTGAAGATCGGATACCCCTCGCCATAATACCATTGGTCGAAGAAATCCTGGAAGCTTCTTCCCGACAAAGATTCCGCCACAAAACGGAAATCATCGCCTGTAGCTACCCCGTTCGCAAAAGTGCTGAGGAATGTTTGCAGCACATTGAAGAACAACTGATCATCCCCCAGTTCATACCGTATCATATGCACCAGTGCAGCACCCTTGTCATAGCTGAGCCTTCCTGAAAATATCCTGTTTATATCAGTGGCCTGGGCAAGGGGCACATAAACACTTCCCCCTGGTTGGGACATGATGTTGCTGTGCTTCCCGGCCATCAGGCTCTGCGCATCCTGGTATCCCACAAGGAACTCGTTGGCGACATACTCTGTATAGCTTGCAAAACCTTCATTGATCCAGATGTCCTGCCAGGTAGCACAGGTTACATAATCGCCGAACCACTGATGCCCGAGCTCATGGGCCACCAGGTTGAAGATGAAGGAACCGAGGCTGGTCATGGTCTGATGCTCCATGCCACCCCCCAAAGGAGCCATTGCGTGGCCATACTTCTCCCCGGCAAAAGGATAAAGGCCGAACTTTTCCGAAAAGAGCTCAATCATCCCGGCAGTCTGGTCGATCACCGGCTTGAAGTAGGTGAGGGTATTGGGGTTGCTGTAGACATAGTTGAGAATCAGAATAGAATCGTTGTAGCCCTGCGGATGGGCATAGGTGGCGTACTCCTGGTAAGTGGATACGGCCGCTGAGATGAGGTAATAATTAATCGGGTAGCGGGTTTTCCATTCATAGCGCAATTTGTTGTTACCCATATTGGTAACTGCGGTAAGCAATCCGTTTGAGCCTGCCTTGTTGGTGTTCTGTGTGGTGATGAAAATCCAGGCTGAATCGGCTTTGTCTGCCAGCACCTGTTTCACCGGCCACCACTGCTTGGCATTGAATGGTTCGCTGAGGGTCCAGGTGATCTGGGCACCCCACGAGGAAGATGTGCCGGTAGAAATACCGGAGAAAAATCCCCCTCCGGTGTTCGGCAGTCCATGATACCAGATCTTTGCCGTAAAAAGCACTCCGTTGAGAATCGGTATTCCTGACACATACACCTCATCACCATTCCGGCTGAATGTTACAGGGACTCCGTTGAGTGTGATGCTGTCGATGGTCAGTGAAGGGATCAGTTCAAACATAAACGTATCAAGCACCGCACTCGTCACCACGGCATCTATCTGCACATTGCCGCTCACATAAGTACTCGTGTTTGAAAGCTCAATATCAAGGAAATAGAATTTGACATCGTAATTGTGAATGGCAGGCGGCAGAGGATTCGCCCTAAAACCGGAAAGCACTTTTGACGAATGGTCCCTGTATCTGCAGTGAATGTTCTCATCCATCTGTGAATAAGTGGCAGATACCATAAACAGACAGACGAGCGTTGTGAATAAGAGCTTCTTCATAAGAGTTTTTCTTGTTTATTTTGATGACCCGATACGGCCTTACAGCCCCCAAAGATAGGGATTTAAGGGAGAGATGAACAGTGTTTGGAAATCGACTTCAGAACATTTTTTAACATTTTTTGTGTTGTGATGTAATTCATTATCTATATTTTTGACCACTGATAAAGCGTTACCTATGCAAAGAACCACAGTCGTCATCCTGTTACTTTTCTTACAGATGCCACTGCTTTTTGCGGATAACAAGCCATACAACGACTCTACAGCCACTACGGCTGAGGCCGGAATCCTTCCAGATGATCCTATCCTGGTGATGCTTGACAGCATGGTCAACCAGTCGTTTCTGCAGCGCCACCTTCCGTTTTATGCATTGAGTGCTGACAATCCCTATGGCTTCTGTATGGAAGACATCCCTTACTATGAAGACAGTATTGTCATGCTCCGGCTTGAAGAACTCAACAGCACCACCCCGTTCGACCTCCTATACAATGCCCAGGTGCAGAAGTTCATCGACTTTTATGCATACCGCCGCAGGGCTTCGGTACAGAGGATGCTTGGCCTGGGGCGTCTCTATTTTCCCCTGTTTGAGCAGATGCTCGATAAATACAACCTCCCGGTGGAGTTGAAATATCTTGCGATCGTTGAATCAGCCCTAAACCCGGTTGCCGTCTCCAGGGCCGGTGCCGTAGGACTCTGGCAGTTCATGCCTGCCACGGGAAGGCTCTATGGGCTTAATCCGGGCACTTCCGTCGATGACCGGCGCGACCCCTATAAAGCCACCGATGCTGCCTGCAGGCATTTTATCGACCTGTACAACAGGTTCGGTGACTGGAACCTGGTGCTGGCAGCCTACAATGCCGGTTCCGGCGGTGTGGCCAGGGCCATCAAAAGATCGGGCGGCGCAACCGACTACTGGAAGGTGCAGCCTTATCTCCCCAAAGAGACCCAGAACTACGTTCCTGCCTTTATCGCCGTATGCTATGTGATGTCCAACCATAAAGAGTACAACCTCTTTCCGGTTACACCCCCGTTCGACTATTATGAACTGGATACCGTGACAGTGAGCGGTAACCTCACCCTGGATTACCTCGCAGAGAAAATGAGTTACGACCGCGAAAGCCTCGGTTTTCTCAATCCTGCCCTGAAAAACGGCGCCATCTACGCCACTCCGGAAAACCCCACGGTGCTTACTTTGCCACGCTCCCTGGTGGGATTCTTCATCGCCAATGCCCCAACTTTCTACGAAGAGATGGGGAACAGGGAATCAAAGCCGGAAACGGCCAAGCCCTCCGTTGCCGCTTCAGGAAGGGTGCATATTGTGAAAAAAGGGGAAAGCCTTGGCGTCATTGCCAGCAAATACCGGGTCTCTGTAAATGCCCTGAAAGCGAAGAACCATCTGAAAAGCACCCTGATCCACCCGGGACAGAAACTGATAATTCCATAATTCAATCAAGCCGTTTGTTTTATGGTTTGAACATTCTCTGCTGGAATAATATTTGCATTACCCCCATCTTTTTGCTGATCGAGGTGGATTTGTGCCGAAATTTGCACTTAAATTTTATCATGGTATGGAAAAGAGGAGCCTGAAAATCCTGGTTTCAGCATTTCTGCTGATGTTCACATTAAGCGCCTGCAAACAGGTGGTTACCAACGAAAAACCCGGGTCGCACGCCCGAATCAGCGAGTTGCTGGTGGTGATGGACAAAACGCTCTGGCAGGGCGAGCTTGGAGACACCGTAAGGAATTTCTTCGGGGAGTTCTATCCCTACCTGAACCAACCGGAAGCGCGGTTCAGCATTATTTACCGCACCCCGGGCGAATTCACTGAAACCTATTCCATCTACAGGAATATCCTGCATTTTGTGCTGGAGCCCGAACTTAGCGGGGGAACGATCCAGAAGGAGATCGACCATTGGGCAAAGCCCCAGACGGTGATCCAGCTGAACGGGAACAATGGTGAGACCCTGCTCGGCCTCTTCCTCAAGAACCAGGATGCCATCCTGCAGGCGTATGATCAGAGCGAAGTCCGCCGCCTGAAAGGGGTTATGAAAAGCATCAGCAAACAAGGCAACGCACAACAGGTCACCGATGCCCTGAATCTTACCATCTCAGTGCCTGAGGGGTATTATCTTGCAAAAAAAGAGGGTAATTTCATCTGGGCGAGAAAGGTAATCAAATCACAAACCCAGGAATCAGCCTTCTGGATCACCACGTTTGAATATACCGATACCAGTCAGTTCAATCCCGAAAAAGTGATGGCCATGCGCGACACGGTCGCCAAAGCCCATATCCCGGTTCAGGACGATGTTTCCTACATGGGAACGGAATACAGGTTCGGT
>JAWOGX010000170.1:0-5444 GCA_046496455.1 Bacteroidales bacterium
ATTGGCGTTGCCATCCTTGCCATCATCGCCGGTGCGCCCCCTGGGGCCTTCCTTGGTGCAGTAGAAAAATCCTGATACCAGCAGGCACAGGAGAAAAAGAGCAACATGTCTTTTCATGAGTGTGTGTTTTGGGTTAATGTTGGGCAATAGCTTTATCAATACCAAAGCAAAGATAAGGCTCGAATAGAGGAATTGTTATCCGGGTCAGAATACTATGCGAAAAAGCAATCTCTGAACCACCTGCAGACCAGTTATGATCCGGGGCGTGGTAGTGCGCCAGGTTATCGTTGAATAATCAGCCTGCATACACTGTTCAACTGTTCAGAAGAGAGTTTGATCAGATAGGAACCTACAGGGAGTTTCGACACATCAATCAAAACTCTTCCGTCATCAACAGCAGATAGCCTGTGGTCGGCCAGTCGCCCGTCGGTGCTGAAGATTTTTACCATCACTTCCCCGGTCGTATACCCGTTCAGCAATACTTCCGCCTGATCTGATGCCGGGTTTGGAATTACCCTTACCGTTGTCAACCTTTCTGGTTCCGTGATGCCCGGATTGTTGGAAAAGTTGATCAGAATGGTATCACCTCCCTGGCAGCCGTTATTGTCTGTCACTTGTACCCACACGGTTTTAACCCCGACACCGGTGCCGGTTGAGTCTGCCTGGATGGTTTGGGATGTGGCCCCGGTACTCCATAGGTAGGAAGAGTATCCGGCGCCTGCATCCAGCAATACCGTCTGGCCCGGGAGCAGAACAGTATCATTCCCGAGGTTTACATCCGGAATGGGGTGGATGAAAATACTGATGGGCGCTGAGGTGGCCGAACATCCGATCGGAGTGGTTACTTTAAGGGTATAGGTCCCGGATTCCCTGGCGTAATACATGAAACTGGTCTGACCCTGGATCAAAACGCCATCCTTATACCATTCATAGGTAAAATTAAGCCCGACAGTGGCCATCAGAGGAACCGAATCTCCCTGGCATGCAGCAGTGCCTGCCTGTGGTGTGATTGTCGCCGGTGGTGCTGGAAAGACATTCACAGCAACGGTGATTGCCGGGTCAACACTGCATCCGGTTGCATCAGACAAACCTACGAGAGAAAAGGTGGCAGAGGTTGCAGGGGTTACCCCCACAACCGGATTGGCCGTGGTGATATTGGTGAATGGAATAGTCGTGGTTCCACTCTGCACTAAAAGGCTCCATGGGGGTGTGCCTGTGAGGGTCAGGGCAATCAGGGCCGTATCACCCTGGCAGATATCGATACTGGTTGCATTGGTGCTTGCAGTGGGTGAAGTTTTTACAAAAACCCCTGATCTGACCACAGTGTCATTACCGTTAATGGTATCCGGGGTGTTATTCGGGTTATGGGTATAGGCTTTGATATCGTAAGAAGTGCCGGTCAGAAAGTTGTATTGCCCGATGGTTACGATCGCACTGTCATTCACGAAGATGTTCCCGGTCCAGTTATAGGTGGTCTGATCAACATTGTTGACCTTCCATTTGATATCGGTCGCGGTGAGGTCTGCAGGCCCGTAATTCTTCAGGACTACATCAACAGGCTGAAGACCGCTGCAAACCGAATCGCCGGGAGATATAATGCGGGTTAAGCCTGCATCAGTGGCCGTAATGGGCAAATGCACCCGGATGTTGTAAAAGAAATACCAGTAGGTGGTGCCAAAGGTAGCACCAGTAAAAGTGATCACATTCGGAACTGTGTAAGGGAAAAGAATACCATCCTGATTTCTGAGCATTCCGACGGAACCCGTGGTTAGTCCCATCCTGTAACCGGTTCCCATCGGCACAAACAGGTTGACCTTGATCCGCTCCGGCTGGTTACCCCCAACGGTACTGGTCCCGGTATAACTGGCGATTTGTGCCTGTGCACTATTCTGTATCACAACCGTATACGATGTGGCAGCCGTGGATGGGTAAATGGTGATGCTGTCAATGTAGATGCCCGTGGGGTGCAGGACATTGAACAGGTTGTAATGATTATGGCTTGTGTAATTGGCACTGGTACCAACGGCAGGGCTTGCGGGGCCAACCAGGTAACTTTGCCCTTGCACAGAGGCAAGAGAGAAAAAAAGCATAAAAGCCAGCATGCATTTCCTTGAAATAGACGTAAACGTTTTCATGACAGATGAATTTTTATGATGATTTTGGGGTTATCAGATTGATCCCTCCTGAATTGGTGCTTTTGGAATTTATGTTAGGTTGAGCAGCGTAGTTTCTTTTAAAATTATTCTCCCTATGTCGGATCAACCACCAGGCAATATCCGACCAGAACCATGATCTGTTTGCTGGAAAAAACAGTCCCGCAATGATCATAATGCCGATCCAATGAATAAAAATGCTTTGTTTCATGATCAATAATATCGATACTGTTTGAGGTTTACAGGTGAGCTCTGAGCCCACTCTCCCTAAACCCGGCGATGTCAGATCACCGGTCGCATCATATCATTCCGACAACAGCGGATAAACCCAACTTCATGCTGTTTGACTTACAAAGATAGGCAAATAATCAAAAAATAAAAATGATCTGCTTTGTTGTGCAAAAAGAAGATCAATGCCAGGTGCTGCTGTAACTATCCTTTCCCTACGCCGCTTCTGTGGAAATTACCTGAAAAGCCCCTTGAACGACCCCAGGATGCCACCGCCTTTGCTCCCTTTCGTGAGGGTACCCAGGATGTCTTGCAGGTCAATGCTGCTGTCTTTTGGGTCATTGGTTTTCTTAACCAACTGTTTCATGACCACTGGAAGCAATTGTTGCACGATCCCTGAAGCTGCTTTCTGATCCAAACCGAATTTCTTCATCAGATCACCCGCAACCTGACCTGAAACCTGGTTTATCGAAGGATTGGCACTTGCATCACCCTTTCCCTGGAATACTTCCATGATCGATTCCAAATTCCCGCTGCCTGCATTCTTCTTCAGGTTTTTTACTATCGACCCTGCTGTCGCTTTGATGGCCGCATTGTTCTTTTTGTTCGGTATTGCAGTGTTGTTGATGATGGCATCACCTGCATTTTCTTTGACTATGTCTAAAATTTGCTGTAGCATCAGTAATTATTTATTTGGTTTGATAAAGTGTTTAGCGCCAAGCGTATCTGCCCAATCTTCAGGATAACCCCGATAATAGGCAATCCACCCTTTCCGGTGCACCCGGTAATAGAATTCTGCGTAAAAGCTCCGCAGTATGGATGGGATTCCGACCAGCAACAGGTAGGAGGGTCCCAGGATCTTCGACTGGATTGCATGACCATACTCATGAACGGAGTTTCTGCCGCCAATGACTGCTGCATTGTTTGGTTCATCAAGAAAAAATACAAACCTCCCCAGGCTCACCCCGAAATCCTTCGTGGCCAAAAAAATATGGTCCTGGTGAAGCGCAACCCTGATGACAGACTTTCGCACTGCAATGAACAGCAGGAATCCAACCAGATTCTGAGGGAGTTCCCAGAAAATATCCCATGTCAGCCCTGGAAGTGCTTTGATCTTCATGGTGATGAAATTTGGCTTTTCAAAGTTCTTTTGCCACGGATGCACGGATTATGGTTTTACGATAATCAACATTGGTGAATTCGTGGCTGAGAAATTCTTTGAGCACTATCTATCCTTTCGTAGCAGTTCGCCAAAGTGTAATAGCCAATTTCCTGGGTTTTGAAATCAGCGGGTAACTACTCTGCGGTTTCTTCAGGTATTTGTTGCTGTTCCTCCTGGGCTTTAAGTGCCCTCCTCTCACAACGGTCGCAAAGGTCGGTAATGTTCTTCATTTCCCGGGCCTGGGCAACAGTTCCTTCAAAAATCTCATCCGTTCTGTCTGTATTGATATAGGAGCAATCCTGGTAAAGATGGTAGCTTTTACCCGATTTGGTCCAGTAAACCAGGTCGACACCATCGTTGAGCGACTCAACCTGTTCAGTTTGTTCCTGGTATTCTTCCTGTGACGGGGGGTTCAGGTCCACGCCGGTAATCCCGGCAATGAGCATGGCTGCAACTGCAATCGTACCCACCAGCCCTTTCTGTTTGCCACTCAGGTTTTTATTCGTGAAGATCAGGATGACCAAAGGCAGGAAGACAATGATGCTGATGATAGTACCAAGTTGGTTTTGAATGAAGAATTTCGTTTTTTCTTTTACCGATGCCGGATCCAGCCTGTTGGATTTCTTCCAGAGTATGTTGCCCGCTATCGCAAAGATCAGGTCAGCCACAATCAGAATGATGAGCCATGTCATATTCACCGGGGCTTTTCTGAGAATAATGATGGCCCCTATCTGCAACCCCAATGCGATGACCCATGCCAGCACAGCAAGAAGTCTGAGGTTTCTCGCTTTTGCTTTGCTTTCCCGGGATGCCACAAAGGGCTCCCTTGGTGTTGCCGGGGTTGATGACCCGGTGCCTTCAGTACTCACCCTTGTGAGTTTTTTTGATGTTTTTCTTTCAGTCATGATTTATTCTCCTTGTTAAGTGTTTGATTAATGGATGTCAGGTTATGCATTATATGGATATTCTATTGGGAATCAAATCTATATAAATCTTATAAATCCTGATAACAGTGAATTTGCTGATATCTTTAATACCAACAAATGTAAATAGATATCGTAAGAAATCCTAAATCGCAGAGATGATATTGTTAACCTGGGTCCGGAACTCAATACCCAGGCCGCCTGAATCTGTAACCTACACGGAAACTAAAGCTGAAGCAGCCATAAACCCCATCTTGATTGGAAGAATTGGAACTCCATGATTTTACTCTTGTTACCCTGGTGATGCCTGGGCCGGCATCCACTGCAAAATGAAAACCCTTTTTACCGGAATATTGGATTGAAGCGGGTGCAACAAGAGATGTATACCTGTCCATTGAGAATAGTCCGATAGTGTACCAGCAATACTGGGCTCCGATACCCGGTTGCCAGCGGAGAGATTCGTTGTCGCCCCATGGGTAATACTTTAATCCGCCATCAAGGCCCCCTCCAAATGAAGTGGCTATTGAGGCGTTGAGATTTAAATATTCATTCACAAACACGTCCATGTTGATACCGGCAGCGGGATATCCTTCTTTCAGGGCAGGGAAGATCATTGCTACAAAATAAAATGAAATGCCGATGCGCCGCCTTCCCATAGTTTCGTATTCGCCAAATCCGGAGTACATCGGAAAGGCATCTGAACAAAGAATCATGGTTGCTGCAAGAACCAGTGTGAGTTTCTTCATAGTAGTTGCATTTTGTTAATCCTTTGAACAATTCGGCCGTGTCAGGGCTCTGCTTTTGCGCTAAATCAAATGTAAATATATGACTCTCTGTCAGTTTTTGTGCATCGAGATAAATATATATTTTTGTTATGGGATTACCCTCGTACAGTGAAACAGACAATCCTCGCAAAAAGATACGCCAAGGCAATTTTTACCGTAGGGCAGGAACAGAAAAAATACGAAAAGTATAATG
>JAWOGX010000205.1:0-2991 GCA_046496455.1 Bacteroidales bacterium
GTAGCTGAGTTGAAGTCACATGGCATCCGTGTGAGCCTGTTTATCGGTACCGAAGAGGCTCTGATACGCCGGGCCGCTGATACAGGCACCGACCGGGTGGAGCTTTACACCGAGCCTTATGCAACCCAATACCCTTCTGATCCTGAAGCTGCGGTGGCCCCTTTCGTGCAGGCTGCCTTGTGGGCAGGTGAATGCGGATTAGGCCTGAATGCCGGCCATGACCTGAGCCTGTTGAACCTGCAATATTTTGCCACGCAAGTGCCTGGTCTGCTCGAGGTTTCCATAGGCCATGCCCTTGTCAGCGATGCCCTTTGGCTCGGAATGGAAGAGACTATCCGGCGCTATCTCGGGCAATTAAAGTAATCCTATGGAACTCTTCCGTCATACCCTGGGGGAAGGGCCCCCACTGTTGATTCTCCACGGACTGTTCGGTATTTCTGATAATTGGATGACCATCGGAAAAGTGCTGTCAGATACCCACCGGGTGATTATTCCCGATCTCAGGAACCATGGGCGTTCGCCCCATGCCGAAGCCTTTGGGTTCATCCCGATGTGCGACGATCTGCTGGAGCTGCTGGAAGAACTGAACTTCCGTAAGGTGAACCTGCTGGGCCACAGCATGGGGGGCAAACTGGCAATGCACTTTGCGATGAATTACCCGGAGATGGTTGATAAACTGGTGGTGGTTGACATCAGCCCCGGACAAACCCGTGTTCGCCAGAACCATCTTAAGATACTCCAGGCCATGAAGTCTGTGAATTTCGATGTTGTAGAAACCCGCCAGGAGGTGGATAGCATCCTGGCCGGTTTTGTCCCATCAGAATCCATACGACTGTTTATCCTGAAGAATCTTGTAAGGGTAGACCGTCATCGGCTGGCATGGCGCATCAACCTGCATGCCATCGAACTAAACCTCGATGAGATCATGGAGGGGGTTCCAACCGCTTCCCCTTTCCGCAATCAAACCTTGTTTATCCGCGGAGGTGAATCCGATTACATCCTGGATGAGGATATAAAACTGATATCGGAGCTTTTTCCGGGTTACCAGTTTAAGACCATTCCCAACGCCGGCCATTGGGTGCACGCCGATCAGCCTGAGCGGTTCATCATTGAAGTGCAGGATTTTTTGAATTAATCGTTATCTTTGCCAATAATAAATGCCAAAAACGTGATAATAATCACACAATTGGCACTTAAAATGTGATTTTATGCAAATCCACAGGCAGATAACAGGAAAACTTGAGCACTGGAAAAACAAGCCTGGCAGAAAGCCATTGATTCTCCAGGGAGCTCGCCAGGTGGGGAAAACCTATCTGCTAAAGCAATTCGGATCCACACATTTTTCTGATTGTGCCTATTTTAATTTTGAGAAGCAGCCCGAGCTCAGACAATTCTTTGAAATCACCAAAGATCCGCACAGGTTGATTGAAAATCTGTCCATGATTCACGGAAGGAAAATAAACCAGGGTGAAACCCTGATTGTTTTCGATGAGATACAGGAGTGCAACGATGCCTTGAATTCGCTGAAGTACTTTTACGAAGAGGCACCAGGATACCTGATAGCCGGAGCAGGGTCTTTGTTGGGTGTTGCCTTGTCGAAGGGTGGTTCTTTTCCGGTAGGGAAGGTGGATTTGATGCATGTGTATCCCTTAACCTTTTCGGAGTTTTTATCGGCATCTGATCCAGCTTTGATGCAATACATCAGCAGTATTGAAGAGGTCGGGAATATTCCGGATGTATTCTTCAATCCATTGAGGGATAAGCTGAAGGTCTACTTTATATGCGGTGGGATGCCGGAGGCGATATCGACCCTGCTCGGGGAACGGGATGTAACCAGAACAGAAGAGGTGCTTGAAGGAATCCTGAATGCATATAAGCTTGATTTTTCGAAGCATATAGATACCAGGGATATACCCAGGGTACAGTACATCTGGTCGTCAATGCCTTCTCAGCTGGCAAGGGAGAACAAGAAATTTCTATACGCCGCAATTAAAGAGGGTGCCAGGGCAAGGGAGTATGAAAATGCCTTATTGTGGTTGATCCAGGCAGGAATGGTGCATCGGGTTTTTGCATGCCAGAAGCCGGGGCTTCCAATGTCGGCTTATGATGATCTTTCATCATTTAAATTGTACTTGTCAGATGTGGGCTTGCTCAGGAGGTTGTCATTTCTTGACCCTTCTGTATTTGCCGAGGGGAGCAGAATATTTGCTGAGTTCAAAGGGGCTCTGACAGAGAACTACATCCTCAACACGTTGCTGCAGCAGTTTGGTTCACCTCCAAGGTATTGGAAGTCAGGCAATGAAGCAGAAGTAGATTTTCTGGTGCAGTATAAAAACCAGGTAATCCCGGTGGAGGTAAAGTCGGATGAGCATGTAAGAAGCCGGAGCTTGACCATGTACAGGAAGCTTTGGGAGCCTGCAATCAGTATCCGATATTCGCTCCGGAACCTGAAGTTTGACAATGGGGTGCTCAATATTCCGCTTTTTATGGCAGATCAGACCAGCGCACTACTAGACAGATTGTTGTTTGTTGAAGATCCGGGGATTCTGGAGGTCATATAAACAAACAGGCATCTCCGTAACTCAGGAAGCGGTAGTTGTTATCCAGGGCGTATTGGTATGCCCTTTTCCAGTTTTCACCGATTAAAGCTGCGACCAACAGGAGGAGCGTGCTGCCGGGTTGGTGGAAGTTGGTGATAAGCCCTTTGGTGATAGCAAAACGATACCCCGGGACAATGATGAGGCTAGTATCTCCATGCAGGGTCTCCAGATGTTCGGATTTCATTTGTTCAGCAAGAAATGCAAACACCACTGCAGCCGGTGGAAGGCTCTTGTGGTTATAATCATAGGGCTCCCATTGCTGCACCGAAAAGCGGGCATGTAAGGGTTCCTTGTTCAGCATTAGACGGAGTCCATACCAGTAGATACTTTCAATGGATCGCACTGAAGTGGTTCCGACAGGGATTACCGGACCATCGTGCAGGGCAAGTTT
>JAWOGX010000274.1:0-8464 GCA_046496455.1 Bacteroidales bacterium
AACTCAGTTTCCGAAGGGTATTTCAGGTAAATCCTGAACAGGGCCGTGTCCTCCGGCTCATCCATCAGGAAAAACCTGTTCTCATCATTCAGCATTATTTCGATGGCAGGGCGGGCTGATACCAGGTCGCCATCGAGAATGCGGATGCCGTCGAAAGTGACATCCAGTAAAGGATTCTGCTGATCCGGGTATATCAGAAAGAACTTTTCCCCGATGTTATTGACATGCGTTTGTTCAGGCTGATCATAAGCCTGGGTTTGCAGATTCACAGGATTGACCTCAATCCAGAGGGTAGAGACACCGGGAGCCATGGCAGAGGTATTGAACCCGATGGAGTCGATCAACAGGGTATCACCACCCGGATGAGGTCTGTAACGTTTGAAGACCGAATGGTGGATCTTGCGCTCACCATCCCTGACCCAGCAATTCACCAGGATGCTGTCCATATCGTACGGGCTGATGTTCCGCGTAGCCATTTTGAAGTAAATCGAATCACCCTGCTGCACCGAATCCTTGTAAAAAGCGAAGGCAGAAACGGGGTCAAGGGCTGTTTCCCCAACGGGTGTGTAAAGTACCATCCAGGATTCCATCTGACCGGGCGTATGATAGGTGTGATCCCTCATTTCTGCTTTGAGCCTGAGGTAAGGATAATCTGCAGCGTCGATCACCTGGTCAAGTTGCAGGATGCTTCCGGGTACATCGGGAAGGTTGGTCAGGGCGGGAAAAGCGACCGTATTGCCAAAGATATCGACACCCAGTATCGAATATCTTACAGTATCTGTGACTGATGGGTCAGAAGAAAACGGAATTTGCTTCCAGTAAGCGGAATTCCATTGCTTAGCCGGTCCGATCAGTGATGATACTGTATTGCCGGTGTGCCAGCGGGTGGTGATGGCATAGTCCATCCTCAATGTATCCGTGACAGCAGGCAAAGTCCCTTCAAGCACCCATTCGGGATCCCCGATGGTGGCCCCTTTCCGCCCGAATATGGCATAAGGTGTATTTGCAGGCAAGGTTCTGATCAGCGAACTCCCGATGCTTTCAAAAGCCTGGTAGAGCGGTTCAGGGAAATTGGGGGCATCGTGGTTCTTGATACTGTAAGCCAAAACGTAGTATCCTGTTGGGATGGAATCAAAAAAGGCCCTCAGGTTGTCCTGCCATTGCGCCGTATGGGTGGGGTATTCAAAAGCATTTTTTGTTGAATTCGGATCCTGCAGGTTCCCCCAATTGCCGGTCATGGTGGAAGAATTGTTCAAGGCCTTAATGGGGTTCCCGTCGAGTGTATCGAATGCTGCCATCACGAATCCACCGGGCATCCCCTGGCTGATGATGGCTGCTGATTGATGGAGTATGGTGCCATTAAGGGAATAGAAATGCTGGTTCGCCTGAAGGTGGGGGTATACTCCCGTTTGGACGGTCAACCCCTTGTAGTCATCGATGAAATGAAAGCTATTGCCGGAAGTGTCAATGCTGATGTATTGATAGTCATTGGCAGTAAACTGGTCGAAACGGGCCTGGCTCCACCCCCGCTGCCCGTCGATATACCTGAACGAGCTCTTTCGCCAGTCAAATATCCCCTCGGGATGGTCCGCACTGTCAACGGCAACGCGCCAGAAATAAACCATACTGTCTGCAAGGGTAATGGGTGGTTGCCAGCTCAGGATTCCACCACTCCCCTTCATCGTGTGGGATGATATCAACGGTGTGAAGGACGCATTGGCAGAGAGTTGGAAATGATAAGTCTTCTGTGGGGAAAAAGGATCGGTGGTGCTGGCAAAAAGCTGTACTGAATTGTCGGGGATGACCGCAAACTCGTAGGGAAAAACCGGGATCAGCCCTGCAGATTTGATGTATAGCGGAACCTCAGCCATGTTGTTGCTTTCATCCGACTCCTGGATCTCATACAACGCATCCAGTTCAACCCTGAATACATTAATGCCCAGGCCCATGGAGCCTTTCACGGCAACACGATGGTCGAAAGTATCCTGATAATGGGTACCCGGGAAGTAGAGAAGGGTGTCTTCTGTTGTTTTATCCGGAAAGACCCGGGTGATCCTCACCGCAAAAGTGTCAGGTACTGCTTTGCCGGGATTTCTGCTGATCATATGCACGGTGAAGGAATCGATCTCATTGGTGACATTGTCCGGGGAGAAGAAAATCTGCGGTGGAGCCATCCTGTAATCGGGCTTGTCCTGGACCGAGACAACCATGGCAGGGTCTCCGTGGAGGGTTGACTGCTGATAGGCCGTAAGGTGAAAAAAGGAGTTCTGGGTATTCTTCAGCTGCCGGAGTGATGTCCGCATAAGCTGGCCCACCGTCGCACCATATGATGCCTGTGAGAGATGGTGATAGAGGGTGTCATTGATCTCATTCAGCACCGGAATGCTCGAATAGTTGGCACCACCCACAAAGGCAATTGCTCCCTTTTTGGCGGTCAGCACAAATTCCTCACTCTTGGTGTACAACTTATTGAACAGATCCCCGGAGTAACAGGAATTGACAATCACCAGTGGGTATCGTCCTTCATTCTCATAGGAATTCACTTCGTCTATGGTGATGTCAAACCCATTGGCAGAGCCATGACCATAAAACGTCATGACCCTCACCCCGCCATTGATCAGATCCTTTAATTGTTTCGACTTGATAATCTCGATGGGTTCGGAGCTTGTTTTCAGAATAGTGGTGACATCACCACCAAATGAGGGATCCTCTATGACCCCTTCCCAGTCTTTAAGTTTGTTTTTAATGATGGTCTGCTCTCCCGGGCTGCTGCCACCGCCGAGATGGATCACCCGCTTCATCCACATCTCATTGCGCAACCGCAAAGTATCTTCATACTGCATCACTTTTTCAAGATATTGTGCCACTTCGATGGGTGTTGCAGCGGCAAGACGTCCGATGGCAAAATCATTCAGATGATTGGTGCTCAACCTGTTAATATATTCATTATCGGTAGCAGGATACCCCCAGCCCGGAATAAGGCTGCCCTTGAAGGTGATTGTGTCCTTACGGGCATATATCGATGAATACCCTTTGCCGATCAGGAAGGTATATTGTGGCATCAAACCATTCTGATAAAGAAATCTGAGAAAATTCTCGATGGCAAGGGGGTGATTCCGGATTCCCCAGGAGAATTGCTCGTACAACGCTTCGATATCCACCACAACCGGATTGTACAACTGCGGATACCCACCGGTTTTCCTGTAGTTCGCATACTGATCGGACTCATAGTGAAGCGAGGGGTGGGTTATGATCAGATAATCGTACTGATTTTGCTGAAAATCAGCAAAAAAATCTTGAAAACGAAGCCCTGTGCTCAATGGCGTAAGTTGATTGATCATCATCACTTTCCCTTCGGATGTAAGGTAGCACTCCTTTGCTGCCGGATTTCCCGGCAGAGAATTGGGAACCAGCACCTGGTGCGTTCCAGAGGTGGTCACTACCTTGATCCTGCGGTTGTTGGTCAGGTCATACAGGATCGCTTCACCTGATAAATTATTGAAGTTGGTGAAGGAAAAGTAGGATTTGGTTTTGGACAGATGATCAGGGATTGTCATCCACTTATCGGTGTTGTTGCCAAAGTTCATCCCATGCGGGAAAGTGAGGTCTATCCTTCCAATGGAGTTCCGGTCGGTTCTCGTTGCATCCAGGGAAGGGATGGATGACATATCGTCAACTCCGGTGAAGAGAAATTTGGTATGAAAAGAGGTTGACAGATTCGCGGCAGGGATCTGCACACTGTTCCTGTAAACAGCGTACCCCGGATAGGTGAAGTCATCAAGTGGTGTTGAATTACCGTCGATAAATATTTTAACATGATGATTCTTTCCTGGATAGACCGGGTATTTGAAATTGTATTTCGATCTTCCCACCAACGAATAGCTAAGGGTAGCCGGTGGACCCTGCTGATAGATCCCCTGTGTCTGAAGGTTCACCTCCCTGGGATTGGTGAGGTTGAAGTCAATGCCAAACGGAAAATCGACCCACCCCTCACCATCATGGTAACGGGTATCCTTTGAATAATCTTCCCCCATCAATGCACCACCGGCATAGGTGCCGGCAGGTTCGAAAGAAACCTTTGCCAGGAAATAGTTTTCCGCTGGAAGATAGTTGGTAAAATCAACCGCCTGCTCCAGGGTCAGGCGTTTGTTCTGGAGGGTAGTTCCAATCGTAAGGAAGTAATAAGAAGTATCGGTAAAAAGACTGAAAGCGCTGTTAACCATCCAGGCAGTATCTGCAAACAATGACCTGTCCATGGAAGCGTCATTTCTCCTCCCAAAGAATTCAATGAAATCGCCCTGGTTGAATACCCCGTCATCTTCGCCGAAAACATAGACAGGCACCTCCATACCGTTGCGAAACAGCTGGATTTTTCTGGGATCAAAGCCTGCAACAGAAAAAAAACCTGCCTGTGAAAGGGTTAGAGAATCAATACGGTAAATGCCGTTCTGGATAACGGGGAATTTCCAAAAGTCCTGACCTGCGTGTTGCTGCACCCAGGCATTCCCTACAGGCGTCTGTGCCCCTGTATGCAGACCTGAAAAAAACATCAGCAGAAAAAGAAAAACTAAAAACCGGGGTTTCCTCATCATCAGCAATATTTTCAAAGGCTGCCATGTTACATATGCAAACACCAGCCGCACAAAGATAAACATGAATCTTTAAGAAACAGAAGTTTCCGCAGATTGTTGCATTGGTCGTTCCTGTTCGAAACGTTCTCACATCATTAATGCTTGATGAACTTCCTGCTCAACGCTCCATCCGGAGAAGCTATCCTGATAAAATAGAGCCCGGTTTTCAGGTTGGAAATATCAATGGTTTCGCCATTGGAACACATACCCGCCATAACCAGTCTTCCTTCAAGACCAAACAGCTGAAATGGATATACCCCGGTAGACTCAAGTCCTGCAATAGTGATGAAGTGACTGGCCGGATTCGGGAAAAGTCGGAGATTGCTTTTAGCAGGGATATTAAATACCTGAACATCAAGCGTTGGATTAAACATTGTCTGGTTCATGTTAAACAGATTTTTCATTTTGCCGAACCACTCGATGAGTGTATCTACCGGGTTGTTTGCCACCGGGTCCCAGGCAAAGATGAAAGCTACATCCATTGGGTGGCTTGCTCCCGGAAGAAAGGTGAATGGTCCGGAAGAACCCAGCATTCTCCTGTCAGCAGGCTGATTGTTGGCAGTTTGCTCGTTCCAGAAAAAGGGTCCGTTTGGTTGCAGCCCACCGGTGCCAAAAAGGCATGAATCGGAGTAAGCCGGAAAAATGAATCTGCAATCAGGCCCATAAGACGCGCCTGCACTATGACCATTACCTCCGTAGGAGAGGCTGTTCTGATCCCTCCAGACCCCCCTGAGGTACCCGTAGTATTCGGATGCAACGGATGGATCAGCGCAATAGGTGGGACCTGCGTTGTCAAACCTGATCGAATAGCTCAGTCCCAGACGCTCATTGTCCACAATGGTGTCACCAAAATTTGCCCCGTTGATGCTGACATCACACAGTGGGTTGTTCAATGAATCGACCATTGGATTGTCCACCCCGTCAGGATTCATATAGGGGCCTGCCAGGAGCTGCATCCCCATCGCCGGTGGATTTGCACCGTATGCCCAGGGTTGCCCGGTTCCGTCAATGGCAGTGCCATTATACGCGAAAACGGCTCCGTTCTTAACATCAGTCTGCACATAATCATCCCACGCGTACCCCAGGTCAAAATCGTTGAACATCCCGATGTAGGTATCATCATACTGATAGGTTGACCTGTTGATGATGTCATAATGCAAAAAAACCGTGTTGTACATCATCGGGTCATTGGGCTGATCAAATCCGTATGCCATGCCGTGCACCTCGATCCCAAGCGGCAATCCCCCGGATTCTGTATGAAGGCCTCTTGCATCATTAAAGACAAAAAACATTGCCATATCACCGCGGATCAGCGGATAATCACCCAGCAAAGGCTCATACACACCATTGTTATTATCGTCATAAAACGGAGCCATCTGCCACAATTGACCTTTGGTGGTGTCACCATGGGCAGGCCATTCAGCGATATCCGGGATGGGTGTATATCCGAAAATCAAATAATTGTTGATATGATGGTTGATTTCCGCCTTGGT
The DNA here is from genome assembly GCA_046496455.1 of Bacteroidales bacterium. Taxonomy (GTDB): domain Bacteria; phylum Bacteroidota; class Bacteroidia; order Bacteroidales; family SKPS01; genus SKPS01. Next base: position 6,125 of record JAWOGX010000274.1, read on the forward strand.
AAGCTTCCACATCCTGTTCCACTGCCGGTCATACAGTGAATCGTACTGGACTGAAACCGGGCCTGCCCAGTAATCCACACCTGCCTGCCTGTAAAGTTCAGCCGCAACGTGCAGGGTTCCGCCGTTGGTCTTCATCCCGGCAACCCACAAGGTGTTGTTGAATATGGGTGATTTCAGGGTGTTTTTGGGTGCGAAGAACTGCGAATTGGCATTGAAATCCCAAAAATGATGGCCAAATGCGTAAAACCTGGCACTCAGATTATTCACATCCAGAACATCGAATGAACCGTTGTTCAGCGTAATGTAGAGCTCACCAGTATTGGTATAGGTGCCGTTGACCTGTTTAACATGGTAGGTCACCGTGTCAACCCGTCCGGTTCTTCCCTGGAATGTCTGTCCAAGGCTGACCACGATATACCGGTTGGCGGTCACCTGGTATCCAGGTGCATAATCAACATAAATCGAATCTGCCCCGATCTCATAATCATTGACGAGCACATCCACAAGGATGGTCTCATTGAGATAAACCTCAATACTGTCGGGGTTGGTGACGATCTGCCCCTGCAGCAGAAGCGGGAAGAGAGACAGGAAAACTGTTGATCGTATAATTGATTTCATGATCCTGAGGGGTTTAAAAAAGATGAATATCCAGAGAAATAAATATGAGTAAAAGTAGACTATATTCTACGGGAATTTGTGCAGACAAAGAATTAGGCGCAAACCATACAGATTACGGTCAAAAAGAAAACGCCACAGTTTCCCGCGACGTTTTCAACCTAAACCTACTTTGGTATGAAAAAAAGAATCCTCTTATGAAAGGAAGATCTTCATGTCTTCGTCTACTGTAGTAATCCCGGATATCCCGAAATTGTTGACCAGTACATTGGCCACATTGGGTGAGAGAAAGCCGGGGAGGGTGGGCCCGAGGTGGATGTTTTTCACACCAAGGTACAATAGCGCCAGCAGGACGATCACTGCCTTCTGCTCATACCACGCGATATTGTAAGCGATGGGCAATTCGTTGATATCATTCAGCTCGAACACCTCTTTGAGCTTGAGTGCAATTACAGCAAGACTGTAGGAATCGTTGCACTGACCGGCATCAAGTACCCTGGGAATACCACCGATATCACCAAGGGGAAGTTTGTTGTAACGGTACTTGGCGCAGCCTGCGGTGAGGATGACAGTATCCTTCGGCAGGGCTTCCGCAAATTCTGTGTAGTAGTTACGGTCCTTCATCCTGCCATCGCAACCGGCCATGACAAAGAATTTCCGGATAGCGCCACTCTTCACGGCATCCACGACCTTGTCGGCAAGCTGGATAACCTGATTGTGGGCAAATCCTCCAACGATCTCACCGGTTTCGATTTCTGTCGGGGCAGCGCATTGTTTTGCGTGTTCAATGATGATGGAAAAGTCTTTCGGGGAACCATTCTTCCTGTCGGGGATGTGGGTGCAGCCATCAAATCCTGAAGCGCCGGTTGTATAAACCCTGGATTTGTAGGATTCTCTCGGGGGAACGATACAGTTGGTGGTGAAGAGGATCGGTCCGTTGAACGTTTCAAACTCCTCTTTCTGTTTCCACCATGCATTGCCATAGTTACCCACAAAATTTTCATACTTCTTGAAAGCAGGATAATAATGCGCCGGAAGCATTTCGCTGTGGGTGTAAACATCCACTCCTGTCCCTTCGGTCTGTTTCAGCAACTCCTCAAGGTCTTTGAGGTCGTGACCGCTGATGAGGATGGCAGGATTGTTCCTGACACCAATGTTGACTTTGGTGATTTCCGGATTGCCATAGCTTTCGGTATTTGCTTTATCAAGCAGCGCCATCACTTCAACACCAAATTTGCCGCATTCGAGAACCAGCGCAACCAGTTCGTCGGCGCCAAGGTCCGGGTTCAATGTTGCAGCCAGCCCTTTCTGCATAAAGGCATAGATTTCCGTGTTGGTATAGCCCAGGTTAAACGCATGCTCTGCGTAAGCAGCCATCCCTTTGATACCGTAGGTCAGCAGCTCCTTCAGACTGCGGATGTCTTCATGTTCGACAGAAAGGACGCCCACTTTGGTGGCCTTCTCTTCCATCTCCTCTTCAGTTTCTGCGCTCCAGGTGGTTGCGCTGTGCATGTTCTCGGGGAGATGAACCCCAGCCTGAATAAGCAACTGCCGGAACTCATCACGGAGTGCCATCCCTTCGCGGATTTTGCGGATGATGGCATTCCGGTCGAAATTGGCGTTGGTGATGGTCACGAACATGGCTTCAAAGACAAACTTGTCGATCCTGGTATCGGTTACCGACAACTTCCTGCCTTCTTCGGCAAGGACTGAAATCCCCCTGGA
>JAWOGX010000289.1:0-9157 GCA_046496455.1 Bacteroidales bacterium
TACACGGAAGACATCGCGAAGGGATGGAACGGCCGACGAACCGACACCAGCGAGGAGGCACCGGCAGACGGCTACCTCTGGCAGGTGAAAGGGAAACTCAAAAACGGGGAAACGGTAGACGGTACCGGAATCATCAATCTTATTCGCTAATCATCAAAAATACAAAGTCATGAAAAAGCAATATTTCATCATACTGATCGCCCTTCTGATGGTTTGGCCGGCCGTTGCCCAGGATCTCCAGTTCACCCAGGTCCTCAACCATCCGTTACAACTCAACCCTGCGCTCATCAGCAGCAGCAACGACTTCAGGATCAACCTCGGTCACCGTGCCCAGTGGCAGGCGATCGACAAAGGGTACCAATCTGAATCCTTCACCATGATCCATCCGGTATTTCTGAAGAAAGATACCTGGAAGGAGGATCGCGGACACGCCCGCCTCGACATTGGCCTGGGCCTTACCAACGACCGTGTTGGGGCGTTCAACACTTCCAGTGCAATACTCGCCGTAAGTTCCGGCCTCAAGATTTCCGAATCGCAGTTTGCCAGCCTTGCGCTTTATGGGGGATATATCTATAAAATGCTGGATGTAAACAATCTGACATTCGATGAGCAGTATATCTACGGTTCATTCGATCCCAACAACAACAACGGGGAGACCCTGATCAACGATGCTGCAGGCATCCCTGATGTGGGATTCGGCCTCGCATGGTATTATGTGCCCAACGATGAGGATGCCCGTTTTAATGCCTATGCCGGGATGTCGGGGTATCATATGCACGAGTTCAACAGCACCCTACTGGATATGACAGGGAAAATCTACAACCGCCTCTCGCTCCAGGCAGGTGCAAAATTCCTGAAGAACGACCTGAACGACTTCAGTGTCCACACCGGCTATGTCACGCAGGGCGGCTTCAGCCAGTTTTACCTGGGGCTACTCACGGGCATCTACACCAGCGAGTACGACAAGATCGTTTTCGGGGGATGGTTCAGGCAGCAGGAGGCACTTGCCCTCCAGCTCGGCTACCATCACCGCTCCTTCTTCTTCGACATCAGCTACGACTTCCCCTACACCGACGTGGTGCGCTCGCTGAACAACCTCACCACCTGGGAGGTTGCCCTCGGCTACAAGTTCAACCGCGCCAGGAAGAAGAGCTATATGAATTATGCATTTTTCTGATCAGAATCGAAATCGTAGTTTTCAACACAGATCACTCTGATTGACACGGATTTAAAGACGCCAAAGTGCAGCATTTTATGCTTTTTACTTTAGGCTTTTGCTCCCGTTTCGGTGCGCCCACGGGATGAGCAGGTGCTATTGATTTTGTTTCATACCGCTTTTAGCGGCATCTTCGACTACACTCACAAAATCATTGCATCTGCTCACTTTTGCCTTTTCACTTTTGCCTTTTGCCTTTCTACTTTGGATAGATAACCATCTGCATCCAGTCGTGGATGACGTTGATCACTTCTTCGTTGAATTCGCGGTAGTGGTACCCTTTCACCTGGCTGTTTTTATAGCTCTCTTCCGGGGTGTCTGACTTGCAGAAGGCGTGGTCGGTGTTGCGGAGGAGGACAAAAGAGCCTTTGCCCGGATGGTAGTGGTTGATGATGCGGACGATCCCTTCGTGCTGCTCGGTTGAGAAGGCTTCCAGGTCGCCGCTGCCACGCATTACCAGCACCATAGCGTCGCAATCACGCCACGCAGCCGCCTGGTTTACATCCTGCAGCTCCTGCCAGTAGGTGTAGTGACGGTCCCAGATATAGCCGTTGCCATCGTACTGCATCATCTCGCGCAGTATGGTGTCAAAGGCGGGAATGCGCGCCAGCAGGGCAGGATCCTCTTTCTCGACCAGGTAAGTGTAAAGGAGTGGGATGGCAGATTGGATCATCGCCTCGTTTTCGGCAGGATCCTTACCCATGATCGGATTCTGGAACCGGAACATCGCAAGGATATATTCAAACCAGGTATCTCCGGAGGTACCTTCTATCATGATCCCCTTCACCTCGAAATCCTTTGCCACCAGGGGTGCCTGCATCGCCCCCAGGGAATGCCCGAAAACAAACACGCTCTTTTTATCAATAAATGGAATGGTGTAGATCTTTTTCAAGCCAGCCCGAAAACCCTCCACCTCATCGGAAAATCCCGACGACCTGCAGTCAGGGGTGTTCATCGATGCCCCCTGACCCAGCTTCTCCACCCTGACCACCGCATAACCCTTCTTCGTGAGCCCGGAAACAAGCTTGCCGTAAGGATGATCGCCGATGTTATCGAGGGAGTAGCACATATATCCCGGAAGGAAATAGATCACCGGGAACGGCCCCTCCCCGAAAGGTTTTGTAATGATCATACTTAGAAAGCCGCCCGCGAAGAAAACACGGTCGTACATCACTTCGTACTCATCGGATTTCTCTGCCGGCTTCCCGACAATGCTTCCGCTCAGGACCACGGATTTCTTCTTCCGGATCACCTGGATGGCAACCGGGTCACCCTCCCGGAGCTGACTGACCGCCTCGGCCAACTGGGTGTTGCCCGTCACAGGAACGCCGTTGAAACGGCTGATCACATCCCCGGCCCGCATCTTCAGGGCAGCAGCCGTACCCCCCTCTCCCACAGAGAGCACATACAGGCCCGATTCAGCCTTGGTGACGGACTTCAGGGAATCGTTAAGAGGACTGGTGCGGGCATTCAGGGAACCCTTCCTGGGGAGCGGCTGCGCCGACAGGCTGACTGCAAAAATGCATATCAACACTGAAAAATAAACTCTTTTCATCTTCGTCACTTTTGTTGAGGATGTAAAAGTAAAGATTCCATTTTAAATTCACCAGATTGAAGATTGCAGGTTTATGAGCTTGTCGAAGGGGATGGCAAATTCAAGAAGTTTTTACCTTTTAGAGACCAATTCGTCATTTCGTGTCGTATTTTTGAAGATCTCTATTATCTGCAAAACTCTTAAAACCAGACCGAAATGAAAAGAATCATTACACATTGCATGTTTGTCATGGTACTGGCGGGCATTGCAGCCACAGCGGCACAATCACAGAACATCCCAGACCTCATTCCTTACCGTTATGGCGACAAATGGGGCTACGCTGACCAGCAGATGAAGATGGTCGTCCAACCGGTGTACGACAAGGCATTCCCTTTTTATGGGGATATTGCCGTGGTGCAACTTCACTTCAGACAGGGGCTGATTGACAGGAAAGGCAATCCTGTCACCCCTGTCAGATATCACAAAATCGGACGATACAACGGCGATATCGGGGGCGAATTCTTTCCCTTCGAGATCAACGACAAGCAGGGTCTGCTGGACAGAAAGGGAAATGAAGTCATACCGGCAAGGTATGAGCTGATTGTAGCCATGGACAAAAACAAGCTCTACAAAGTGAAATCGGGGGACAAATTCGGTCTTTACCTCGTGGGGAAAGGCGAAGTGGTCCAGCCCGAATTTGACCAGATCAATCCGATGAAGGAGGGTGTGATGGTAGCGAAAAAAGGGAATCACTACGGATTGCTGGATCAAACAGGTAAAATACTCATCACACCCGAACCCGATTACATCTGGGATTTTGATAACGGCACGACCGGCTGGTATAAAGTGGGCGAGAAATTCGGATTCGTCAGCAACCAGGGCGTTTTTATCACAGGAGCCGACTACGAGATGATTTGGTCCTTTGCAAAAGGGTTTGCAAGGGTACAAAAAGGGGGAAAAATAGGGTTTATCAATGAAGCGGGCAAAGAGATTGTCCCTGCTGAATACGACTATTTCAGTGATTTCCATGAAGGATATGCCGTCCTGGGTAAAGATGGAAAGTATGGATACATTGACACCAAAGGAAAATTCATAACCGACCTGATTTACGATGGTGGGTGGACACCCACGGAGGGATTGGCAAAAGTAAAAGTGGGCGACAACTGGGGTTTTATCAACACCAGGGGGAAGATGGTCATCCCTGCTTCCTTTGAGAACTGCGGTCAGTTTTCTGAGGGGCTGGCCCCGGCAGTAGGAGGAGGGAAAGTGGGTTACATCGATACCAAAGGAGAATGGCTTATTCATCCGAAGTTTGAACTGGGATGGAATTTTGAAAACCAGAGCGCAGTGGTCATTTTTGAGGGGAAAGCATCCCTGATCAGCACCGACGGAACCTTCCTGACATCTCAACCCTTTGATTCCATTGGCAAGTTCAAAGAGGGCCTTGCCCCATGCTGGATCCGGGGGAAAGAAGGAAGAATCAATGCAACAGGCAAAGTGATTATCCCGCCTGCATACGATATGGTAAAAATGATGAAAACCAGAAAAGGGAAAGAATATCTGGCGGTCAGCATCAACGACAAACAAGGTCTTTATACCAGTGAAGGCGTCAGAATTCTGGATGCGGAATATGTTTTTCTGAACTTTGAGGATTCTGGCGGTCTGGTCCCACTGGCCAAAGATGGTAAGTATGGATTTTGCGACACCCTCGGGAATATGGTCATTCCGTTTGACTATTCTGATGTGACCGGATTTACTTATAAAATTGGAGGAAAGAGATACACCGGGGCTACAAGGGACGGTAAACAAGGGGTCCTGAATTCCGACGGGCAGGTAGTAATCCCTTTTGAATACAAATACCTGAGCATCCGCGATAAGTCGGATATCATCGTGGCAAGACAGGAATCCGGACAAATTGGGCTGATTGATATCAGGAACGAAGTCGTTCAACCCTTTAGCTATGTGGATTATTACTGGGAAAAGATCTCCAATGAACCCCCTTCGGGATCACAGTTTATCCTCATGCTGAAACCATCGTACACCTCCCAATGGGTTTTTGCCAATGCAAAAGGGGAAGTTTATGAGAAACCCTTTGAGCGGGAATTGGTGGCCGCGGAAGAGGTGCTGGATGTGCCTGTAATGCGCAACACGGTCATGACAAAGTTGAAATCAGGATCCAATGATGAGCAGTACGAAATTTACATCAGTCTTCCGTTCGATTATTACAAGACGAACAAGACCTATCCGGTGGTTTACCTTGCAGACGGGGATATGTTGCAGGGCATTGCTGCCGAATCCTCCCGGATGATGTCCTTTGACAACACCATCCCCGAAGTGATCATCGTAGGAATCGGCTATGGAGGGACCTTTGAAGAGTGGTATGCAAATAGGATCAAAGATTTGACGCCAACCGACGATCCTTCGGCAACATTGTATCCTGGCGGCGGCGGATGCGAGGCATTCTACAGTTTCGTTCTGAACGAAGTGATACCCTACGTTGATCAGGAGTTCAGGGTTGCAGGCAATGACCGTACCTTTGCAGGATATTCGCTGGGTGGATTATTCGGGGCATGGATGCTTTTCAATAAACCGGCAGGCACCTTCAACCGATATATGTTGATCAGCCCCTCCTTGTGGTGGGACAAACAACTGGCTTTGAAATGGGAGGAGGAATACGCTGCAAAGAGCAACTCATTGCCGGTCACGCTGTTCATGTCACTCAGCAGCTCCGAATGGGGCACCCCGGAAACATTGAACGATACGCTCAGCACCAGGAACTACGAGGGCTTGAACTACACCTGGGCGGAGATCGAAGGGGAAAACCACTACTCAACCTTCCCTGCTGCCTTTGCAAAGGGGATGAACAGCATCTTCAAAAAAGAGCGGGAACTTTTTATGATCAAGTAACACTAATAAAAATTCAGGTATTCATTTATTACAATCGGTTAGTTGTTTATTACAGCCTGGATTCATGCATTATCCCGGTAATATTTTAATGCCATATGCTAACAGAGTGAAGTCAGATTATCCTTAATCCATGATCCAGAATCTGCTTTACGATTGGAATGTTAAGACTGAATTCTTCCTTTGTGAACGCATGAGGTTCAATCCTCGTCTCTTCTCCTCGTCGGACGGTCATTAATTGAACCTCAGTATCAAATGAATTGGAATTACCATCTTCCAATACAATTGCAATATCTATATCACTATCATCATGCTGGTTTCCTTTAGCATAAGAACCAAACAGCCATGCCTCCGAAAAGCAAACATTTGACTTTTTTAACCTCTTCAGATAATTTTTGCTTAGTCTGACAGCATCGTTTTTATCCATTGCCTGATTTCTTTTATTTTCCCGATCCACTCTTCTGTAAAACTATCAGTACACAACTTATTAAAGCTTTGCTTATAATCATCATATCTGGCCCTGATGTTGAACCTGGAGATACTATCAAGAATTATCTTTTGATTTTCTTCAGGTTCAAACCCGGCCTTTTCAAGAATCCGCCTAAGATCATGAATTAACGGCGGAAATTCATTGGTTCTTTTTAAATATAATGCTTTAAGCAATTTCTCAACGACCAGATGACCAATGAATAATGCCCATGCATTATTCCTGGTTTGATACAAATCCATCATTGTTTTAAAGTCTTTATCAGAACTTTCAATGTAGTAATGTATCATTTTGTGTGTTTCAACATCACCATTCATACACTTAGTACTTTTTCTGCATACAATGCAAAGATAGGTATTCTACTTGTCAGGTAATCCTATTCTTTTACTATGATTCTTTTCACCTCCGTATTCCCGTTGAACACCGGGAAATACATCATCTCCACCCTGGCGGGGTTGAGGGTGTAGCTTCCGGTGAAGCGCGGCAGCAGGTTTACCTTGAAGGTGTGTCTTCCCTGAGGTAGGTTTTCACAGAAGATGACTGTGCTCTCCTTGTATTTTTCACGATAGGTCTCAACACCGTAGGAGGGCTGTGCAGCAGCATAAACACAGCCGGCCGGAATGGGCACGTCGATCATCACATAGGTTGCATCCTTGTCGGCAACAACCTCTACCACCAGTGTAACCTCTTTCCCTGCCGTGAGTGTCTGCAAATTCCCCTCAAACCATGATTTTACTGAGAAACCGTTGGAGGCAGATGCCGGATCGCTGACCCAAATGCGCTGATCAACTGAAACATACACCCTCTGTTCAGATGCTGATCTGACACTGACTGTCTCGGTTGCAGGCACAGTGCCCTTCCATGGAAAATCAGAAATGCGGGATATCCGGTCATCCGATGAGAGGGCAACCGTTACCGATGGCTTTGTTGCCCCGGCCGGGTCAGAAGTGGCTCCCCATGCCATCGCATCAAGCCACAGTGAGTGGGCGTAGGTGTTCATGTACCCGCTGGATGACCTATACTGCAGCAGCCATGTGCGGATCCCCTCCAAAACCTCTTTCGGAACACCTGAGCATTGGCCCAGGATGCGGTATGCCGAAAGTGTCGAAGTGAGTTCATCGCTCACTGGGTATCCCAGCAGAGAATCACGGCCAAACCAGATACTGCCCGTGAAGGTGGAGTGTTTGTATTTCAGCACAGAATCAGCCAACACCCTCTGGCCGGCCAGCTGATCAATCTCAAAGAGCCGGAACCGCTGCCTCAGGTTCAGAACCGGATTGGCTGCCTTCACCTTTGCAACAACATCCTGCTGTACACCGGGATTCAACATCTGGAATGTTTTCAGAATCATCAGCTTATTGTCCAGATCATCTGTCATGTCCAGCATCCAGAGCAGGTCTGCCGTCATCACCCGCACAGGGAGATCAGCCTTATAGCCTGCATTCTTCGCTTTGGTCATGGCAAACACCACATGTTCCGTCACCCACCACGAGGTTGCAGAACCTTTCCACCATCCCCAGAATCCGTCGCTGTTGCGGCTATCCATCAGGGCTTTCAGGAGGCGGTTGATCTGCCTGTCGTTGCGGGCTCGCTGCAGCGCCCCGGCAGCCAACTGATCACCGATCAGCAACCCGATCAGCTTCGATGCAAGCTGCTCGTTGCACTCGTATTTATAGGATGTCAGCTTCTCAACCTCCTCCTGCAGGTATGCAGGCAGATCCGCCATGATCTGCATTGTCACATCCCCTTTGTCCGGATCAAAAGTGAGGATTACGGATGAGTCCTTTGCCAGAAAATGCAAACCGGCGATAATCTCCTCCATCCCTTTTCTGACCACAGGCACCCCGCGCATTTCACCGTCGAAATAGCCGTCCGGTTTATGCACACTGTATTTCAGCCAGAGGGAATCGCCCATGCCGGTAGTTACCTGGAAGGTGTCCACGACGGAATGGCGCATCCTGGTCTCCTCTGCAAAGCGATCGAGGCCGTAAACGGCAAACTTCCTCGCAAGCAACAGCGTGTCAGTCGTATAGTTGGCCACGGAGCCAACGATACGGGAGGTGTCACCCTCTACGAGGAAGCGCGGGGTGTTGAGCTTGGCGAGCACCGGTTTGTAGGAGCGGATAAGACCTTCGGCATATCCTGATCTCCCTTTGTCTCCCATGGCGATATAATGGGTTGCCCAGCCGGTGACATCATCGGGGAAGGTGACGCGGAACGAGGCTTTTCCATCGGCCCCCGTGCGCAGGGCCGGTTGCCAGAATGCATAATCGGAAAAATTTCTCCGGATGGAGGAGGTGACATCCATCCCCTGCCATGGATCAGAAACGAAACTCCCGGTTTCTTCCCCTTCATCACCTTCTTCGGCTTCAAACTCCTCCAAAATCAGATCGCCGCGCAGCGGAGATTTGTCGAAAAACCATGAAGACGATTTGCTGCGCATTGCCATAATCTCCACAGATTCCAACCTGCCAGAAGGATAAACATCAGCACCAGTAACCCTAACCCCATCAATATAAGCTACTGAAGACAAATCGCCGTACATGGCCGGTACATTAAAGCGGGCCCCCCTTATCATGGATGACGGCATATAACTGACATCTGCTGTGGAATATGCGCTGTAAAGCCTGAGGTCAGTCTGCTCAAGCCATACATCCCTTCTCCCCGGTGAAGCACCGACAAGGGTAACCGCATGAGTACCCACCACCGAAATCTTCAGATCAACCTTCTCATAGGGCAAAGCGATCCTGTAATACCCTTCCATGTTGGAGACAGTCCCTTCCGAAGTCCCTACAATCTGGATATTGGCAAAGATTACCGGTTCACCTGTGGATGTGAAGATATATCCTTCCAGAAATCCGGAATACCCGACAGGCAAGGAGCGGGATGAAACGGTTTTCCGTGTGCCTGTCAGCACATCGTACGCTTCCTGCACCGTAAGCGCCCCCCTCTTCAGGGCAGCGTTGTAAAGCCCGACAAACTTTTGCGACAGTGAATCATCCATGATCAGATTCCC
>JAWOGX010000295.1:0-5413 GCA_046496455.1 Bacteroidales bacterium
CACCCGTGCATCAGTGGCTTAATATGTATTAGATGTAGAGTCGAACAGGATTCATTTGATATATTGTCGGATGGAAATGAACAGAAATCACGGATCCGTTTCATCTGCACCATGCCTGGGTGTGGCCTCCAAAAAGCCTGAGTGGCCATCTTCTTCTTTTACTCAGGCATCAGCGCCATTCAAGGATGACATTCACTTTTGTGTAACAGTTGACCGGCCTCAAAGAATTCATAATAAGAACACTGGCTGAGATAATGACGGATCTGGCATGATCAGTACGGAACATAATGCCGTGTTTGCTGCTGATAGTGAATATTATTAACAGCAGTCAGCACCTTAAGACGAGAATCACTTTTTATTAATCACCAAATTCTATCAGATATGAAATCATATCTGGTTTTACTCACTCTCATTGCTCTTTTCGGCATGATTTCCTGTGGCCCCGCAAAGGAAGATTCCGAACAAACCCCACAGGAGACTGTATCGGCTCCAGGCTTCGAACAAACCGCTCCGGAAAATGCCTCAGCAACGCAACCAACTCAAAATGAAACAGCGTTGCAATCTCCGGCAAACAAAAATAGCACAGCGCCTATGCTTAACCCCCCACATGGTGAACCCTTTCACCGTTGCGATATTCCTGTGGGCGCACCGCTCAGTGCTGCACCAACAAATGCCAACACGCCAACAACGAACAATCAGGTTAAGGCAACATCACCGCAAACTCCTGTTTCGGCTCCCGTTGTTGTGAAATCCAACGACCCGACCAGTGCAAACACCGGGCAGTTGAATCCAGTACCGGTGCCAGGCCCGGTGACTGCAAGCGATGGGCCTAAGCCTAAGCTGAATCCGCCCCACGGTCAACCTCACCACCGCTGCGATATTGCGGTGGGTAGTCCGCTTCCCTAGCCGAAGATCTGCTTTCCTTTAATCTGCTTTCCTTCGCATACTGATCTGAAGTAATGTGAACCCGGAACGTGGGCTCATGCGTGGGTGATACGCTGAGGGGAAAAAACACATCAGGGGAAAACTACAGTTGATATCCGCTGAAATTTGTGCTATATTTGCGCAAGCAACACCCTGTTTTGTTCTCCTTAACGGATACAATCTGATGTGATGACATACCAGGAGAGAAGCAATCTGGAAGAACGAGATTGGATTGGACGATAAGATTCTTTGGTGTATTGGATATTTATTAATAATCATGCCCTATGAGACGATCTCTTGTTTCAAGCCTTGTCGTATTGTTGCTTTTTCTGTTCGCAGAAAATGCCCGTGCCCAAAGTTCTTTTGTCCTTATGACGGGGCCGGTATTTCCGACAGGTGATTTTGCTGATGATAACCCCTGGAATGATCGGTCCGGATTGGCAGGGGTTGGTATCGGTGCTGGTGTTCAATACGGATATCAATTGAAAGGCAGTAATTTAGGTTTTTTTGTTGGTGCCAACGCCATGTACAACCGGACAAGCGAGGATGCCATGAACCAGTGGGCGGAGGCTTATCCGGATGTTGTTACTGATTTTTCCGAGGCCATCAACATTCCGGTATCTGCGGGAGTGCATTATATCCTTAAGGATGACAAAAAATTCCCTTTATATGGTAAGGCAGGTTTTGCGGTAAGCTTTTTCAAGATGACCAGTTTTAACGTGCGGCAGTCCGGGTATTTTAAGTATACCGAAGAGTATGATATGTCGGATGCATTGGGCTATGTGATCGGAGGCGGTGTTTCGGGCAACACCATCAATATTGAGGTGAATTACATGGCATTGGGGGAGCACAGGATTACCGGCACATGGACAGAAGGCAGCAGCAGTGGTCCCCTCGAAGAGGCGCGCAGGAGGGTGGGGATGTTGACAGTGACCCTGGGCTTAAGGTTGAAATGAGGACAAGGAAGGAGTATTCCTGATGCACAGAGGGCATTCACCGCGGAATGGACCAGGGATTCCGGAATGGTTCTCAGGGAATGGTGACTTTTTTCCACCATGCGTAGAGATTGGTGCCATAGGTAGGCGCAGACTCAGCCCCATCCTGAACGGCTACCCAGTAACTATGGGAATTATCCACTTCAAAAATGTAGCTATGACTGCCGTAGAGGCTTCTGCTGTAAGTGTATTTGTGCAATTTTGACAGGTCACCTTTCTGCAGCTTTTCATACATCAAATCACCGGAACTCCATTGTTCGTCTGGAACGAGATAGAATTCATACGGAAGTGTGCCGCCGGAAGCTGTTACCACAAAGGTGGCATGGTCGGCAGTGATGATTATTTGGTCATTGGGTACTTTGAAGGTTAAATATGTTTCTGCTACAGGGTCGCTATCTTTCTCTGAACAGGCAAGAAAACCAATCAATGACAGCAAGGCTATAAAAAAAACTGAATCCTTCAAGGTCAATCTTCTGTTTTTCATGGTGATGGGTCATTTGGGTTAGCAAAAGGGTGAGGTTTCATCTTGGATGACCTGTTTGATAACACGTGTAAAGATACATCCTTTTTGCCTGGTTTTAACCTGTCGGTCCAAGTTTTTTGGGGAATGATAACCTGCACGGATGACGTTGGTCTGAATGAAAAATGATAGATTTGGGGGCATTTCCATAACTTTGGCCGGCACCTTGGTTCCCTGGAGGGCAAAACGCCTTATGAAGCGTTATGATACACCTGACATCACATTGTTATAATTGGTTAAAATATTAAATATCAGAGTTTTAAGACACCATCATAAACATTGAATCATGCCATACTTCAACAAACCACTCACCATGGAAAAGAAAATACTTTTTGCGGCAATGCTTGCTTTTTTCTTCGGTACATGCCTGCTTGCCCAAAACAATCCGAAATCTAAATTTAAATTTGATTTCTCTGAAAGATTCCGGATGGTAGGCTGGGATAATGCGATTGATCTCAATGATTCAGGTGCCACGAACCAGAATTTTACCAGGATGAGGACATCCCTGGGAATGCGCTATATCCCTTCTGAAAATCTTGAACTCATGGTAAAAATAACCCATGAATTCAGATATTACTTCACCCCTTCAACAGCACCCATGCACTGGAATGAGATCATGTTTGACCAATTATTGCTCAAACTTAAAAATGGTCATCTGTTGCCTGGCGTCCTTACCTTAGGTCGTCAAAACATTATGATGGGCGAGGGTTTTGTCATCCTTGACGGCAATCCCGGTGATGGTTCCCGGTCTGCCTGTTTTAATGCGGTTCGTTATGACTGGAACATCAAAAAGGATCACACATTAACCGGATTTTACGCCTATCAGCCCGAGGAGGATTTCCTTCCCGTGATCAACGGCAAAGACATTGACGCCGCTTTCCAGGGCGACCATTCCTATCAGTTGATTGAGCAATCGGAGCAGGCCGCTGCGCTCTATTACAACGGCAACTCTGGAAAGGCCAATCTTCAGGCGTATGGCATCTGGAAAGAAATCATGGATGATGGCTGGAGAATCACACCCCAATCGGAACTATACACACTGGGCGCGCGGGTTACGATGCCAGTAAAGGGAAAACTCGGGGTAACTGCTGAAGCTGCTTATCAGGCCGGAACATACGGGGATTTTGATCGCAGTGCCTGGGCAGGTTACCTCTATGGTTCATATCTTCCCGGAGCGGAAAAGATGTATTGCCCCTCCCGGATCAACCTTGGTGGATTCTGGTTAAGTGGCGACAACATAAACACTGACAACCAGGAAGGATGGGATCCGTTGTTCAGCAGGTGGCCGAAATGGAGCGAATCCTACATTTATACCTCCTTGAAGGAAAATACCGGAAAAATTGCCTATTGGAGCAACATAGCTTCTGCCTATCTCCAAACCAGATTCAACCTTGGGCCCATGATCGAACTGGATCTTGCCTGCTACCAGCTTTATGCGCCGGAGCAAACCAGGACCACTGCCTATTTAAGTGGAACCGGTCAGAACAGGGGAGTGTTGCTGACAGGTAAACTGGGCTATAAAATCAGTAAAAATCTAACCGGTCATCTGATGTGGGATCATTTTTCGCCGGGTGATTTTTACTTTGCCGGAGCTGACCATTACAACTGGGCCAGGATGGAATTGCTCTTCCAGTTATAAAGTCCACATAACTTTGGTGAGCAGATCGTCGGCGAGATCAGCGGGATAAATTTCTCTGTCTTGCGCATTCCCCTGAAAATATGCTATCTTTACTGAATAAGGGTATATCAGATCTTTAATGGAGGAAACCATTCGGAATGAAAAAAGAAACATCTTCCTTCTTCCTGTTTGTCAGCATCCTTACGGTGGTTTCTGCTATTATCCCGGGGTGTAAAAAGGAAAGCGTGCCGAAAGTGACGACCCTGCATGTGGTGAACGTTACAGAATTTTCAGCGGAATCAGGAGGAAAGGTTTCATACAGGGGTTCGGGCGATGTGATAGCGAGGGGGGTCGTATGGGGTACAATAAGCACTCCTGACGTCGAGCATAACGAGGGTATGACCAGCGATGGGGCAGGGGAGGGTTTTTTTGTCAGCATGCTGGACGATCTTCAGCCGAACACGTTATACTATGTCCGGGCATATGCCACAAATAGTGCAGGCACTTCCTACGGAAACCAGGCAACATTTTTTACCCTGAAATTGCCAGTATTCCCCTCTGGGTTTATACATTGTAACCCGACAGACATCACTGAAATCGTACCGGTCACCAATCTGAAGACAGGTAGAACCTGGATGGACCGGAACCTGGGCGCATCGCGGGCGGCGATCAGCAGCACCGACAGCCTGGCTTTTGGCGACCTTTACCAATGGGGGCGCTTTGCCGACGGGCACCAATGCCGGACAAGTGCTACAATCAAAGCAGTCTCTCCCATCGACAGACCCAGACATGGCTATTTTATCATCGGCAAGGATGACGGTTTCGATTGGCGCAAACCGAAGAACGATAATTTATGGCAGGGTGTTGACGGCATCAACAACCCGTGTCCGAGCGGATACCGTTTGCCCACCATACAAGAATGGCGGGATGAGCGCGAAAGCTGGGTTAGTGATGATCCCGACGGAGCTTTTGCCTCACCGCTGAAACTGCCAATGGCAGGATACCGCAGCTGGGTCGATGGATCGGTTGCATCAAACGGATTAAGCGGCAACTACAGGTCGGGTTCAGTGGTCCTGAGCTACAGCTATTCTCTGCTCTTCAGCCAGGGAATAATCATGACTGCCCCCACAGACCGCGCGGGTGGACTGTCTGTCCGCTGCATAAAGGAAGAGTGAATGGGTGAGGAAGGCAGCATCAAAGATTCCGGTAGGGATTCAACCCTCAATAACCCCGGGTGGCAACCCGGGGCTATTTCATCACGTGCCTGTCGTGGGGCAGGATGCAAGTGAAATGTAACTATTGCCATCGAAACTGTAGGCACAATTGGGGGTACCGAATCGGACCGGTGCGGGTGTA
>JAWOGX010000307.1:0-3953 GCA_046496455.1 Bacteroidales bacterium
TCGACAACCTTTAGCGGTTATATCGGATACTCCGCCCACATCACAATATATAAAGACATCAGCCTCACCGAGAGCTTTGCGATTTCTTCAAATCAACAGGACAAAGGCTTTGATATTTTTAATGACTTTGTAATTGTCGGGAACAAAGTTGTAATCGCAGGCAAAGAAAAAGGACTCGGAGTTTTCGAAATACAGGAATCCTATTTTAAAAAAAGAAAAGATAAATATGACATTTTCAATTACAGGGTTAAATCAGGCACAATCAATTACCGTAAATATGATAATGAAGAAATAATTCATCTCACAAGAATTCCCAATGACAATAGAATTGTGTTGACCATTAAGAATAATTCCGGAAAAGTCAGACACGATATAGTGGAGCTATGAAAAAAGGTTCTCTTTGTCATTTTGTGTGGGTAGAGATTCTTTCCCATGCTATTGCCATTAAGGGTTTATAGTTTACTTTTAACCCCCATCATTCTATTACCTGCGAACTATGGAACAAGATGAGCATTCCCTGAATTTTTTTCTGTTTTTCTTTGCATTCATGATTTTATACTTCATCCTTGTTTACAATCTGCAGGCAGATGTATGGTTAAGGCGAAAAATTTCCGGGCGTTTCCGGAGGTTTCTGCTTCCGGCTATCAGCAGCGAGCATCTGCCACATCTTGTGCGCTGTTTCCCGTTTTACAACAAGCTGAATGACAATGCCCGCAGGTTGTTTGAGGGGAGGGTCCAGAATTTTATCAATGAGAAAGAATTCATTCCAAGGGGCGGATACGAAACAGTTACTGGTGAGATGAAGGCTCTGATTGCCGGCAGTGCCGTACAGCTTACCTTCGGATATCCCACGATCAACTTCCGGCATTTCGGGAAGATCCTTATTTATCCTGATGATTACTATTCAACCATCACAAAGAAATACCATAAAGGTGAAGTGAACCAGGGAGGGATCATTGTGTTGTCGTGGAAGAACCTGACGGAAGGGTTCCGGAATCAGGAAGACGGTGTGCATCTGGGGCTGCATGAAATGGCTCACGCACTCCGGCTTATCAACATTGTCGATAATGAAGAGTATGATTTTTATGACCGGGCACTGATGCAGGATTTTGACCGCGAGGCCTTGCTGGAAATTCAAAAGATGGAACAGGACAATGGTGAACACTTTTTCAGAAGTTATGGCGCCACCAACCCCGACGAGTTTTTTGCCGTGGCTGTGGAGGTGTTTTTTGAGCTGCCGGATGGTTTTTTTGCCTACCATCCAAGGCTGTATGCCATGATGGCTGCAATCCTGAAGATGGACCTCCGTATAGGGAGCCCGAGGCCATTCAGTGAAAAAGCGTTCGGGTGGCGCTGATATCCGCTTCTATCAGTCTGAGATCTTCGGCGAGGCCATATTCCGTAAAGTAACTGCGCAGCTTTTCCATTCTGCTGAGCGGATCTGTTTTAAGGTTCCACACCAGTTTGGCGGTACACTCAGCGCAAAGCCTGTTTGGTTTGCTGTCGGTTTCAGGCATCGAATTGGAGCCATTCATTGTGCAAACCGCATGGGTGCAGTGATGCATCGTGAACATATGGCTGATTTCATGGGAGGTCACCTTGATCAGCCTTTCAAGGCTTTTCACCTGGTCAACACCAAAGTCGCTCCGGTACAGCAATCTGAAGAGCGATGATACAGCCACCCTTTCGCGCAGGGAGGCCAGCCCGAATACATAGTTCCAGTCAGGTTTGGGATAGAGATCCCGTTCAGTGAGCGCCATCAGCACAATGGCATCCTGTGGCATACGCTTCTTCAGCACCTCATGAAGCACAAAAGGGGCATAAACCTGAACATGCCCATAATCACCGGAGCGGGTGGCGCTATCGGGGATAATTCCATTACCAAGGGTTTTCAGCACCACAGTCTTCAAACCGAAGAATATCTGCAGATAAGATGCTGTGCGCCTGATCAGTTCATCGGAGATGGTGTCGAACTCCCCGATGGGCTGAAGATAGATAACGTTTCTGGTTTCATTGGGAGACACAGGATTGCAGGCCATGTATTGTTTGAACGACTGCCCTTTCTCCTTATGGACATAGAGCCAGTCGCCCGGCTCAGGTTTCCCGAGTGCAATATCATTTTTACTGAGAAGAGCGGAAAACTCATCCATTGAGACCTGGTTCGCCTGTCGGCACCCTGCAAGGAGACAGACCATCAAAATGAAGAGAGCAGAGAAGGATTTCATATGGATTAATAGGTCAGATCAGCAAAGATGGAGAAAAGTTATAAATTGCGGGGCATTTAAATAGCCGTAACGACCAAAAATCCATTATCGTTGATGACAGACGAATTCTTCATGCGCGAAGCGATCCGCGAGGCTGAGAAGGCCTTTGCCCGCGACGAGGTGCCGGTGGGATGCGTGGTGGTGGCGGCGGGCCGGGTGATCGCGCGTGCGCACAACCTCACCGAAACGCTGAACGATGTTACTGCCCATGCGGAGATGCAGGCGATGACCGCAGCCTTTTCGCACCTGGGAGGGAAATACCTGACCGACTGTACCGTGTATATTACCCTGGAGCCCTGCCCGATGTGTGCCGGCGCCCTGTTCTGGGCACGCCCGGAACGGATCGTGTTCGGGGCACACGACCCGAAAAATGGGTACCTGAAGCACCATCCATCACTGCTGCACCCAAAAACGACCATCAATGCCGGGATTATGGCTGAAGAGGCTGCTGCGATGATGCGTCAGTTTTTTCAGAGCAAGAGATACTGAAAAACCGGGGACAATCCAGGTGTAAACGCTGTGAAGCCTGTCTCAGAAGAACGCCCTGACCTGCACGGTACCCACATGCACCATCGGGGTTTCAGGTGATTTGCGGCCGTTGTACTGAAGGTTCACCTGCATATTGCTGCCCAGGATCCTCTGATAACCCAGGGTCCATGTGAAATTGCTGCCGTTCCGCAACCCCTCCAGCATCTCGAAGGCGATGGAGCTTTGCTGGCTGCCATTGAAGGCGATGCCGATATACTCAGCCTGCACCTGTATGCTCCCCTTCAGCGGCATGCTGTACCTGAACTCCGCCGTGCTGCGCTGAAGTGTGGCCTGTTCGCCCGCTGTGCCAACGCTGTTCTTTTTCTGCGTGAAAAGGTATTTCACCCCGATACGGTACTTTGTGCCGGGCTGGTACTGCAACTCCCCGCCACCACCCTTGACCGACAAGAGGTAATCGTTGCCCGGAAAGAACTCGGAGGCTCTCTCCCTTTCCCCCAGTGACCCCTCGCCACGGAGGATGAACTCCCTGGTGAGGTTCCATCGGGCACGCACCTGGTGCTGCAGTTGTCCCCTCGACTCAAATCCGTTCACCAGCAGGATTCTGGATGTATTGCGAGAGGTCGTGTAATCAACGCTGTATTTTGGGTTGCTCCGGTTGAAGAACAGTGTGTTGCGCAGCGAATAGCTCAGGCTGATCAGAGAAGGCTCCTCCACCCCGATGAAGAAAGGGTCCAGTGCCGCCAGCATATCATTGCCGCCAACCTTTTGCTCTACACGGTACTGCCCCTGGTCGGTGAACCTTGACAGGAACTTCCCCCCCCTTTTGGTGCGGTCCACCACAGAAGCCGGATCAATCTGCACCGACTGGCTGTACTGCATGGTGTACACGCGCTCGAACTCATTGGTGGGGGTAAAGATGCGGATCCATGTAGCCTCATCCTGGAAGAGGGCAATTTCGAACTCATCGAGCTGTTTGACACTGTCGCCGTTGTAATCATTCCAGGTATACACCCCCTGCCCCGGTGCCACTTCCAGGTAGGTAAACTCTTTCCGGTATTCGAGGCCGGAACCGAACTCGTAAAACATCGTTCCCCGGATGAGCCCTTTCAGGATGCGGTGGTGGTATTCTGCCCGTCCCAGCAGGCTCTCTTCCGGCCCCACGCCTGATGAGGCTTCCGGCACGTTCAGCTTGCGGTAACC
>JAWOGX010000327.1:0-15656 GCA_046496455.1 Bacteroidales bacterium
TTGGCAGCCATATACGCATCAAGGCGTGCCTGATCCGTCTCAGCAAGTTCCCCTTCAAGAGAGGCAATAATGGACTCTTCAAGATGGCCCTGATGGAGTGGTCCCTCCTTAACACCGACACGCCTGGCAAGGTCATCCTTTCCACGGAATACCACGGAGGTGTCCGGTTCCAGGCGGGTGAGCCCGAACAACTGCGCCTCTTTCTGATACTCCGGATGGTTCTGTAACCATTCATCAAGATTCTTTACAGACGATTCACTGAGTTCTCCGTCCATTTTTGCAAGGACAAACTCCAGGAAGTTGTCAGCATTGAGCATTTTGTCGTCGACAGACCTTTTCAATGCAGAAAAATCGGAATGGGTATGATGGTGTTTCAGGAGAGGATTCTCCGGAAGCATAATCTCTTCCAATTCCTCCCTGATCATCGGATGATCAGCAAGGAAGCGCCTAAAGGCATCGGCAAGCTCAGGGTTGAGCGAGCCATCCAGCCATTCGGCAGCATACTCCTGATAATTTTCCAATGTAATATTCATTTTCAATCCCTTCCGTTTAAACAACTAAATCAGCACTCACAAGATATTCTTTCATCGCCACCCTGGCTCTGAAGATGTAAACTTTTACCTGTGATTCATTCAACTCCAGAATGTCCCCGATCTCTTTATAAGAGTACCCTTCATAATCCCTGAGCAGCAAAGCAGATCGCTGAATTTCAGGGAGGCGCTGAACGGCTTCGTCAAGGATTTCCTTGAGGTCGGAATATGGCCTGTCGGGTGCAGCCTGTTCCCAGCTGACAGATTCAAATGAGGTTTGCCGTTGGTTCTTTCTTATCGCATCGATCATCGTATGATGGGCTGTTGTGAAAAGATACGACTTGGCTTTCTCAAATGCTATGGTATCAACACGCTCCCACATTTTGGTGAAGGCATCCTGGACGACATCACGGGCCATCTCATCATCCCGAATGTTCTTCAGGATGAATCGGTAAACACCGTCAGCGTGCTGGTCCACACACAGGTTAAACTCCGCAGTAGTCATGAATGAACGGTTTTTTCCGGTTTATTTGCAAGGATATGACGGTAAAACGGTGCTAAAGTTACACCCATTTGAATAAAAAGTCAACGTATAAGGGTTACAGTGCCGTACATATGCAGATCCCTGGTCACATCTTCACCGTAATCATGATTAAATCTGGCACTCCAAACATAGACTCCCTCCGGTGCCTGTTTCCCTTCCAGTGTTCCATCCCAGCCCACTTCAGGATCCTCTGACAAAAAAACCATACGGCCCCATCTGTCGAAGATTTCCAGACGATACCGGGTGATATAGATACCAACCGGCTTAAAAACATCATTCAATCCATCGAAGTCGGGAGTGAATGCATTCGGGAAATAAGCAGCTGTAATATCCTTGACTGTAACCGGGTGACTGACTGAGGCAACGCAGCCGTTCGCATCAAAGACGGTAAGGAGTACATCAAAGGTTCCCAGGGCATTGAATTTGTGCACAGGGTGCTGTGTCACAGCCATATCCCCATCCCTGAAATCCCATAACCAACCGTTGATCTGCCCCTGTGATTGGTCAGAGAAAGTAACAACACCATCCTGCAGATACACCACCGCCGGGAAAAGATTGAATTCAGCAACCGGGGCAGGGATGAGAGGCACCCCGATCTGACCATAAGCCGTACAGACACCATCTGTAACTGTAACACTGTATATTCCAGCGATCAGGTTTATTGCGACTGAATCAGACTGAACAGGGGAGGTATTCCAGGAGTAGGAATAAGGGTGGTAGTCGCCGGTAACGGAAGCAAAGGCAGCACCATTTTCCCGACCGCAACTGTCGGGTGAGAGCAGGCTCATGACCAGTGCAGGTTCCTTATGATTGATAATTTCTACCGAATCGGTTGAAAAACACCCACGACTGTCACCAACCGTCACCGAGTAAACTCCGGCGGGTAATCCCGACAAGGATGTTGAGGTTATAAGGGGATTCTGGTTCCATTCAACCTGATAAGGAGGTATTCCGCCTGAGATCTGCAGATCAATGGCACCGTTTACACCAGAGCAGGTCTCGTTCGTCACATTGGAAAAGGTGATATCAGGACCTGGATCATCAGGGATAATTATGGTATCAAAAACGTTAAGACAATCATAGGAATCCTGTATTTTGATTGTGACCACACCAGCAGGAAGATTAGAAAGGGTTAACGGACCAGGGGTGCTGGATCCGTTCCAGTAAACGGTATAAGGTCCGGTTCCACCTGAAATAATCTGAACCGTTACAGAACCATCACTGGCGCCGCAGTAGGCGGCTGTGATCGTGTAATTTGCAGCAGGTGGACCGATCACAGCACCGTTGGGCCCCCGTGGGGTGAGCGGTACCGGTGTGGCATACCATGTCATACTGCCATCGGTCTCACGTTGGAAAGAGGTGTTGGTGCCAGCGAAAATGTTGCCGACATACTCGATCCCCGGAATGGCACTGGCTGCCAGGTGTGTTTTCGTGCCACCGCATGCAGTGATGTTCACAATCGGATTCTGGTATTCTTCCTCCACAAACAGACTGGCTGCGGTGCCGGGCCAGTCATTCCAGTATACGGCATCTACGGGCGCTCCCTGGCCATCATACAGGGCAATCCACCCCCATGCATCACGGAGGAACCAGCGTGTATTATCACCGCATAGGTACTGCACATTAAAACTATTCTGCCTGTATTGCGTAATATTGAAATCGTTAAATGGAACTGGGGCATCATTGCCGCCAATGATCATATAACCCAGTGGAGGTATTTTGGTCCCCTGTGGAAAAGTAAATGCTCCCCAGTTCAGCCCGGAAAGGGTAGAATTTGCATTGCTCCCGATGGTATAACAGCCAATATCAGCAGTATCACAGGGATGGGTATTAAAGAGTTCGATATACTCCCTGTTGTAGGGTGGTTGCATATTCTGATCGACACTGTAAAGAGAATTTGCATTGGTGGTAGGTTGGAAGCTGAAATCGAGCGGATTGGGCTGGGCACCGGCATGCACCTCATTGATGACCACCTGGGAAAAAATCCCCATCGGTATCATTCCCAGCAAGAATATTAATATCAATCTGGTCATTACTGTTCTTTGATAACTTCAACATCCTCCAGCACAGCATCCCGGATTGCCCCGGATGCCACTATGCTTCTATATAGTACCTGACACTTAAAAAACGGACGCAAAAACCCGCTTTTTTTTGCCGGGGAATTCAATTGTAAAGATAATGCAAATCAATCGCAACAATATTAATTAAACGCTTTTATCATGGATTTGGTTCCTTCGGGTCAGGTTTCGGTATCGGTACAAAACAGTTGCATTACCACAAATAAATTTTACATTTGGTGTTGAAAACATGGCAAGGGGCAACCCCGTATTGTCATGTTCCAATCCAATCAAAACATCAACCATGACCAGCCAGAAAGATGCATTCCATACCCTTACATACGGGCTTTACCTCGTAACCTCAGCCTTCGATGATGAACAAAACGCCTACATTGCCAATACTGTTTTCCAGGTCTCAAGCGACCCACCGGTTTTTGCCATCAGCTGCCACAAGGAAAATCATTCAGCAACATTGATTGACAAGGGAAATTCATTCGGAGTCTCAGTACTTCAGCAGGACACCCCCCTTGAATTTATCCAGAAATACGGATACGGCAGTGGTAAGGACAACCCCAAATTCCGTGGGCTCAATTTCCGGAAAGGAATTACAGGAGTGCCTTTGGTGTATGATTATTCTGTGGCCTGGTTTGAATGCAGGGTGGAAAATCGCTATGATATAGGGACCCATTGGCTTTATACAGGCAAAGTGATGGATTATGGTGTGCTGAGCAGGGTCGAAGAACCGCTTGACTACAGGTGGTATCGCAAACATTACAAGGTAGCGTCACCTCCGAAAGCACCGACCTATGTGTCTGAGGATGACGGAGCAGCTTTGTCCGGGCCTTCCGCATTGCCTTCCTACGCCTGTGCCATCTGTGAGTATATTTACCACCCGAACCGTGGGGATGCAACAAAGGGCATACCCCCGGGAACATCCTTTGAAGATCTCCCTGATGATTGGGTATGCCCTGTATGCGGAGCCGGCAAAGTTGTCTTTGCCGAAACCTCCAAAGGGTACTAGGCCAGGTTGTTCTTGCTTACAATACTCAATGTATCGCGGGCAATAACCAATTCTTCATTGGTGGTCACCACCATCGCGATGGTTCTGGATTCAGGTTTTGAAATCACCATGTCCTTCCCCCTGAGACCAGTGTTCTTTTCACGATCAAAATCGATCCCCAGAAAAGTAAGTCCGGTGGTCACCTTTTCACGAATCAGCACATCGTTTTCTCCAATGCCTCCTGTAAAGATAAGGAGGTCAACCCCATCCATCACCGCGGCATAGGAACCAATATATTTCTTCACCCTGTGAACATACATATCCTGAGCAACAAGGGCCCTTGCATTACCCTCTTCTATCGCATTTTCAATGTCACGCATGTCAAATGAGAGGCCTGAGATCCCCATTACACCGGATTTCTTGTTCAGGATATTGTTAATTTCCTTATAATCGAGGTTTTCCTTCTCCATCAGGTATAGCACCACGCCGATATCCAGGTCACCGGCACGGGTACCCATCATCAACCCTTCAATGGGAGTGAACCCCATAGAGGTCTCGACCGACTGTCCGTGATCGATGGCAGTGATAGAAGCGCCGTTGCCGAGATGACAGGTAATGATCTTCATCTCTTCCCAGTTTTTGCCAAGGATGTCACACGCTTTTTGTGCGACAAACTTATGGCTTGTGCCATGGAAACCATAACGGCGTATATTGTATTTTTCATAATACTCGTAGGGAATGGCATAGAGGTAAGCGTGCATCGGCATAGTCTGATGGAAGGAGGTGTCAAACACCGCTACCTGGGGAACATCGGGGAGGATGGCATCAATGGAAAGGATCCCTTTGAGGTTAGCCGGGTTATGGAGTGGGGCCAGTTCAATGCATTTCTCGATATCCTGCTTCACCCTTTCATTGATTTTCACACTTGCTTTGAAATTTTCACCGCCGTGGGCAACACGATGGCCAACGGCCGAGATTTCATCCTTGGATTTGATCACACCGTGTGAAGGATGGACGAGAATTTCGAGGATAAGGTTGATCCCCGTCTGATGATCGGGAATATCTGTGACCATATTGAACTTGTCCCTGTTTTTTGCGCTATGGGATAATTCTGCGCACTTCATGCCCACTCTTTCGACGAGACCTTTCGCCAGCAGGTCGGCATCATTAGCCATATCGATCAGTTGGTACTTAATCGATGAGCTACCGCAATTCAGCACTAATACCTTCATTGGATTGATTTGATTTCCTGGTTATTATTAATTGGTGCCGGCAGCCTGATTGGCTGTGATGGCAACGAGATTTACGATGTCTTCGACTGAGCATCCCCGGGACAGGTCATTGATGGGAGCAGCCATTCCCTGGAGCACCGGGCCTACGGCTTCTGCTCCTGCAAGGCGCTGCACGAGTTTATAGGCAATATTTCCAACCTCAAGGGTCGGAAAAACCAGCACATTGGCTGTGCCTGCAATTGGACTGCCCGGGGCCTTACTCTGGCCGATCTTTTCAACAATGGCAGCATCAGCCTGGAGTTCGCCATCGATCAGGATATCCGGTGCCATTTCTTTGGCTTTTTGGGTAGCATAGACCACCTTGTCAACCATTGGGTGGGTGGCACTCCCTTTGGTGGAAAAGCTGAGCATGGCCACGCGCGGTTCAATACCGGCAATGGCTTTGGCAGTGCGGGCTGTGCTTACGGCAATCTGAGCCAGCTCATCGCCCGTCGGGTCGGGATGCACGGCACAGTCAGCAAAGACCAGGACGCCATCCTCGCCCCATTGCTTATCCTTCAGGATCATGATGAACGCTCCTGAAACCACACTGATACCGGGAAGTGTCTTCACAATCTGGAATGCAGGCCTCAGGACATTTCCCGTGGCATTGGCGGCTCCGGCAACCTCACCATCTGCATCCCCGTTCTTGATCAGCAGGGTCGCAAGATAAAGAGGATCTTCGACCTGCTTCAGTGCAGCTTCCCGGGTCATCCCTTTCTCTTTCCGGATTGACCAGAGCAGGTCAGCATAGAGTTGTTTGCGCGGATGATCTGCCGGATCAATAATTTCAGCCTTCTCAATGTGTGTAAGCCCCCATTGACCGGCAAGTTTCATGATTTCACCCCTGTTGCCGAGAAGGATAATCCTGGCCAAACCCTCTGCGATAATGATATCAGCCGCCTTAAGCGTTCTTTCCTCGGTGCCTTCCGGAAGAACAATGCACTTGTTGTACTGCTTTGCCCTGCTCCTGATACTGTTCATTAAATCCATCGTACTTTTATTTGTTCCATGTTGTCACCTTGTTTGTCCTTAACGAAGAGCCTTCATCGATGACATCATAAGAAATGTTAATAATCAGTTTGTTACAGAAACATACCATCCGTATTATCCCTGCACGGCAAAAATAGACTTATTCGATGAATGTTCCTAATGGCGATCAGAAAAACAGCACACATTACGGCAGACAAAAAGGCCACCCATGAGGGCGGCCTTTGAGATGCAACGGATGATATATAAATCGCCTGATCAGTCCCAGTTTGCCAAAGCAATACCAAAGGAGACAGGGTAGAGTTCCGGACCTTTGCCTGATTCAAACAGGGGAAGAACGTTGTATTCTGCGAAGAAGTTGAGCGGGCCCCATCCAAGTTTCACGATGCCGGCTGCCCTGTATTGATTCAGGTAAAACCTGTCCCACTCTTTTTCTTTGACCGTCTTTCCATCTTCATCAAAATTGTATTTGGTATGAGACCTGAGGTGCAATCCGAAATTCGCACCTGCGCTGATATGGAAACTATTCTTGGAAGAGCCGCTGTTGGTCTGAAATTCAAGCATAAATGGAACTTTCAGGTATGAGCAGGCGAGTTTGCTTTTTTCGAATTCAAAGCCTGAGGTAGGTACTCCCGTGACCTGGCCGTTAATCTTCCTGATATAGTTGCTCCCTTCAAATTTGTAATTATTGAATTCAATCCCCAATCCGGTAACAAGACCCAGGTTTTGCCTGATGATCGGAAGATTGGCCTCAAGGAGGTTCAGGTTAACGGTAAGGGATGCTGGAATGCGAAGTTCCATAAATTCAGCCCCTTCAGGAAGTTTCAGCTCATTATTATTGTTCAGATAGGTGTTTACACCAAGCTCAATTCCTTTGAAATGACCATTGAACTTACTCTTTTTGGTTGATTTGCCCTTCTTCATCTCATTCATAACATCGCTCAGCTTCATGTCTTCAGGAAGATCTTCTTCAACACCACCCATAAATGAGGCAACACTGGTAACTTCCAGGGTATTGCTGGCAGGCTCGGCAACCAGGGACACTGTTGCAGCGCCGGTAACTTTTCCTTCAACTTTATCACTTACATTAAGCTTTCCACTGCTGGCACCCGAGGCATTGACCATTGCAGACTTTATCTGAAGGCTGTCCATCCTTGCATGGGATGCACCACTTAAATTAAGGTTCAAGGTTTCGGTGGTCCCTTTAATGGTTGCCACAGCCGCACCGGAGAGATCGGTCTGCAATTCAACGACAGCCAGATCAAGGTCAACTGTTGTAGCGCCTGTGGCCTCTATCTTGAATTTTTCCTGGCTAAAAACACCTTTGCCTGACAATCCTGACGCTTCGGTTACTTTAACACCTGAAAGGGCAGGTGCCGTGACCACTATTTTTGCATCCTGGCCCCCTTTGGCATTGATCCTAAGCACATCACCTTTACCAAAAGGTGCAACAGTGATAAGATCCTGATCGGCTTCCGAGGCTTCAACCACTACACCGTATGCTTCACCCTGGCTAAGCTCGACTTTTGCGGTACCCGAAATGGTGATAAAACTGAAAGGGGAAACCTGACGCACCTGGGCAACGGTCTGTGCATTGGTTGTATTGGACACCAGGCAGGCAATGAACGAAAGAACCACAAGACTAATGGCTCGGATTGAAATGAACCTGCTGAAAATGTGCATGTTCACAGTGTTTGGATTTGATGTTAAATTTCTCATGACTTTAAAACTTATTGGTTAATATCTTTCTCTCTTATCCTGCTTTATTATGGTGACCGGCTTTCTTCCAGACATCCTTTGGGCAGGTATTTGTGAGCATATGACGGGATAGCTGGCTGTTTGTTACAACCGGTGAAGAAAAAATTTATGCTGAAGGGGGTGTGTTGTTTTCAGGAATTCAGATACTGCTCTTTTCTACTCTTCAGAACTCCAGTGGTAGCTATAAAGACCCTCTATCAATCTCCTTTTCTTCTCTTCATCAGAGAGGGAATCGTAAGCGATTTTTTCTGCGAGATGGGCTTCAAGTTTCCGGGTCTCTTCAGCAAGTTGTGCTGCACGGAACTCTTTCTCCTTCTTTTCCCTGAGGAAGGTGGCTGCTACCTGTGGGAAAAGTTCAAGCAACAGTTCCTCCTTTTCATCTTCGGCAAGCAGTCTTTCCCCGGCCAGCTCAAGCAGAGGGTTGGGTTGTTTTTGGTAATTGCCGATATTATAAGGGGTTTCGTCCCTGACGCCACAGATGAGTTCCCTGAAATCGGGATCGATTTCAATCGGGGTTTTACCGTACTCTCCAAGCACCAGGCTGACAAACTGATTATTCTTGGTGGTATAGGGTTTCTGGTTCTTGTTCTCGTCAAGCACATAGTTTACCGCCTGTGCGCCAACAATCTGTGAGGTAGGTGTGACAAGCGGGGGGCATCCCGCTGCAAGCCTGACCACCGGAACCACTTCCAGCACTCTCGTGAGGAGATGATCGAGTTTGAGTTGTTTTAGCTGCGCAAGCATATTGGTGTACATCCCTCCGGGAATCTCGGCATGCTTGACCTCTTCATTGGGCTCCGGCAGCACGAACCATCGCTCTATGGCCTGGGTGGATTCCAGCAGTTTCTCTTCGTCCATCTTCTGTGCCTCCTCTATTGCCCGGTCAAACAACTCATCGATTTCCGGCGGCAATGTATCAGTAGCCAGGTCAAACGGCCGGGGCATTGCGTAAGTGTCTAACTCTTCATGCTCTTTGCGGATCAAGGCCAGTTCACGGTTGATCCTGCCAACCACTTCAACATTAATCCCGGTATCAACACCAAGCTTGTTGCAGAAGATCTGGATGATCTCAAATGATGGGGCCGCGGGGCCACCACTGAAATTCAGTATGGATGTGTCCACGATATCCACCCCATTCAGAATGGCCACAAGGGTGGAGGCCAATCCATAACCTGGGGTGCAGTGGGTATGAAAATCAATCGGGATCGTTAACTCCTGCTTCATCCTGGAAACAATTTTCGCCGCTTTTGCAGGCGGAATAAGCCCGGCCATATCCTTGACCGTGATCATGTCGGCTCCCATGGATTCCAATTCCTTCGCTTTTTCGATGAAATATTCCGTCCGGAATATCTTTCTCGGGAGCTTTTTCATTTGCCAGAAAGCCCTGGCGCGTTCTTTAAGGGTAAACTTGGGGTCAATCGTATAGCAAACGCAACAATCAGCGAGGCCACCGTTTTCTTTCACATAACCAATGGTTGATCCGATGTTGTCGATGTCATTGAGGGCATCGAAAATCCGCATGATCCCGATACCCGATTGCACCGCATTGCGGTTAAAACCCTCAATGACGCTTTCAGGATAAGGGCTGTAGCCGAACAGGTTTCTGCCGCGGGAGAGCGCTGTCAGTTTACTCACCCCTCCTATCTCCTTGTGGATCTTCTCCAGTCTTTCCCAGGGGTCTTCCTGAAGAAATCTCATGATGGCATCCGGCACTGCTCCACCCCACACTTCCATGGCGAAGAAACCAGCATCCCTGAACATGGGAAGCACCCGATCGACCTGATGTTGGCTCATACGGGTTGCAAAAAGAGACTGCTGCCCATCTCTTAATGTCAAATCTCTGATTTTAAGCGTTTTATTCATAGCTATACTCTATATTCCAAAAAAATACTGATCGAGAAGGTTGTTGATTTTACACAGAAAATATGCCCTACAAAGATACCGAAAATCATCATATCATCGGTTTGGAAATTCGGATTCGGCAAAGGCAGATTACCTTTCAGGAAATCATTTTGGCTCAGTGGGTTTCCCCGCAAACCTGATCACAAGCCACATCACAGGGATAGAGATGAGGAAGGCAATGGCAGGGTGTAATCCGAATGAAACCGGAAGAAGCCCGGTCAGCACTGCAACTCCGCCCACCGTTAATGCATAAGGGAGCTGGGTCCTGACATGTTCCACATGGTTGCATCCTGTAGCGAGGGAACTGAGAATGGTCGTATCGGATATCGGCGAACAATGGTCGCCGAACACTGAACCGGCAAGGACTGAAGCAATGATGCAGTGAAAGAGCATCATCGCCTCCTGCTGCCCGGTATTGAACTCTATGAAAAGGCTCCAGGATGTTGGAAGGAGAAGTGGGTAGAGAATTGCCATGGTGCCCCACGAGCTTCCGGTGCTGAAAGAAACCATACTTGCAAGCAGAAAGGTGATTACGGGCAGCCATTGCGGTGCGATATGCAGCCGGAGCATTACCGATGAGAGGAACTCTGCCGTATGGAGGTGCTGGGTAAGCATGGCCAGTGACCATGCCAGAACCAGGATAAGCATTGCTGAAAGCATGGTTTTGAAACCATTGATCATGCTTTCAACAGCTTGCTGCAATGAAAGAATCCGCTGCGCCACAGATAGAATAAGTGCAAGGAGCAATCCACTGAAAGATGCCCACAATAAGGACCTGAAGGAGTCAGCGTGCCCGATGACGTTGGAAAGATTGGCACCAAAGGGCATTGCGCCGTTCCAGCCGGACTGCTCCAGTCCGGTGACCACCAACCCGGCACAGGTGCCAAAAACAACAGCCAGCACCGGGATCAGTGCATTGAAAGCCCTGGGTGTAACCGCAGGATCCGGATCAAGTTCACGATCATTGCGATCGGCCGAAGAATTTTCATCCCCAGCCTGAAGTGCCAAAGCTTCAGCTTTACGCATCGGGCCGAAATCCCTCTTCGAAAGGATGATCATCAACACAAAAAACAAAGTAAGAATAGGATAGAAAGAATAGGCAAGCGACTGAAAGAAAATGCTGTAGGGACTTTCAGAAATAGCCTGTGGTGCGACCTCATTGATGGCATCCACAGCATTTTTGATATAACTGAGTTCTGCCCCGATCCAGGTCGTAATGAACGCAATAGCGGTGACAGGCGCGGCCGTTGAGTCCACCACATAACTGAGTTTTTCACGACTGATCTTCATCCTGTCAGCCATCGGGCGCATCGTGTTCCCAACCACAAGTGTATTGGCGTAATCATCAAAAAACACAACCATCCCCAACAACCAGGTGGAAACCAGCGTTGATCTCCGCGATGACGCAAAGCCCGAAATACTTCTGACAATCCCTTTCATTCCTCCATTCCGGGTTATGATATGGACCATCCCACCGATCATAAAAGAGAAAATGATGATTGACACATGATCTTTGTCGGCTGTGGCCTGGATGACATAGGTGTCCACGATACGGAAAAGTCCTGCTCCGATGGATGCCAGGAACCCGGTTCCCCCATACCAGGCGATCATGAAGGTGCCTGACAGCAAACCGAGGACCAGGGCTGAGAACACCTCCCTGAAAAGCAGCGCTATCAGGATGGCAATAAGAGGAGGAATGACAGAGAACCAAAGGGGGATGGTGCGGCTTGAAGAGACAAATTGCCGGGTGCCAATGGTGAAGGAAATCGGCTTATTGGCAACCGGGATCAGTTTTACTGTCGCACTTCCACCATTGATCTGAACCCAAAAAGTATCATTTCCATATACCAGAGGGGCATTAACAGAATCACACCCAGCACTGAGCGTAACTTCTGCCGGAATGCCTGCAACAAGGCGTGCAGGGAACTTTGCCTGCAGATCCGGGCCCTCCAGGGCCATAAGCGGAGGATGGAAAAGCAGGGCAACAACCAGGCAGGCCCAAAAGGTGACAGGCTCGGCGTGGCGTCTTCTAACCGATATCAACATTCCGGATTGAGTTTTTCAGGGGTGAACATACGAAAATATTCAACCCCTTCACATAAAGCGGGCAATCAAAAGGAATAAAAAGGGATTAAAGTGGCTTACGTGGATCGATACTTTCCAAACTAAAAGCTTCGATACCCGGGTCTTTTGAAGGGTGGTCCTGGTACCACTTCAGGGCAGCCTTAAGGATATCCTCTTCATGAAATCCGCATTCACGGTAAAGTTCGTCAAGTTTGCCATGCTCAATAAAGCGATCAGGGATCCCCATCCTGAGGATCCGGGCATCATAGCCGTGATCATTCCTGAACTCTGTGAGGGCTGATCCGAGCCCTCCGCTGATGGTGCCATCCTCAACGGTAATCACGCCCCTGAAACGATTGAAAACCTGGTGCAGAAGTTCCTCATCAAGGGGTTTGAGAAACCTCATGTCGAAGTGGGCAGGGGAATAACCCAGTTGCTCAAGGCTATCGATGGCAGCGACAGCAAAATTTCCCGGATGCCCTATGGTAACTACAGCCAGATCAACCCCATCGCGGATCCTTCTCCCCTTACCGACCTCCAGGGCTTCAAAAGGCTTCTTCCAATCGGCCACAACGCCCCGGCCCCGCGGGTACCTGATAACCCAGGTTCCCATCCCTTCAAGCTGAGCTGTGAACATCATGTTACGCAGCTCAACTTCATTCATGGGAGCTGCAATTGTCATTCCCGGAATACACCGGAAATAGGCGAGGTCATAAGCGCCATGGTGGGTGGCCCCATCTTCCCCGACAAGGCCTGCACGATCGAGGCAAAAGACAACATGAAGATTCTGGAGGGCCACATCGTGGATCACCTGATCGTAAGCGCGCTGCATGAAACTGGAATATATGTTGCAGTAAGGGGTCATCCCTGCTGCTGCAAGACCTGCTGAAAATGTGACGGCATGCTGCTCCGCAATACCGACATCGAAGGTTCGCTCAGGCATGACACTCATCATCATGTTCAGTGAACAACCGGTGGGCATGGCAGGAGTAATCCCCACAATGGCCGGGTTCATCCTTGCGAGCTCAATGATGGTCTTGCCAAAAACATTCTGATATTTCGGGGAATATACAGCACAGGGTTTTACAATCTGATGCCCCGTTGAACGGTCAAAAACTCCTGGGGAATGGAATTTTGTCTGATTCTTCTCAGCCTGAGGATACCCTTTCCCTTTGACAGTAATGCAATGAAGGATCTTGGGTCCCGGAATGTCTTTAAGGTCACGGAGCAACTGGGTCAATCTAAGAATATCATGCCCGTCAACAGGGCCGAAATACCTGAATCCCAGCGCTTCAAAAAGATTACTTTTGGCAAAGATGGATGTTTTTACCGCTTTCTCGATTTGCTGAACGATCCTGCGGGTATTGGGGCCATACTTGGATACTCCGCCAAGCATTTTCCAGATGCGGTTTCTGAACCTGTTGTATGCTTTTGATGTGGTGATATCGGTAAGATATTCCTTCAGGGCACCAACATTCTGATCGATGGCTATGCCATTATCATTGATTACCACAAGCATATTGGCTTTGGTCCAGCCGGCATGGTTCATCGCTTCAAAGGTCATCCCTGCTGTCAGCGATCCGTCACCGATCACTGCTACATGGCTTCTTTCCGTATCCCCGTTCAGTGCGGCGGCTGTTGCCATTCCCAAAACAGCTGATATGGAAGTAGAGGAGTGCCCTACTCCAAAAGCATCGTAATCACTCTCCGACCTTCTCGGAAAACCACTGATCCCTCCATATTTCCTGTTGGTGTGAAACCGGTCTTTCCTGCCGGTCAAAATCTTATGGGCATAAGCCTGATGACCCACATCCCATACCAATTGATCATCAGGGGTATTGAAAACATAGTGGAGGGCCACAGCGAGTTCCACGGCTCCCAGGCTTGCACCGAAATGCCCCGGATTCACCGACAAGGCATCGATCAGGAAATCCCTGATCTCGCCGCTCAGTTGCTCGAGCTGATCTTCCCTGAGCTTACGGAGATCCCCGGGAAAGTTTATTTGTTTTAAAAGTGGCCCCTGTGATATTTCCATGTATCTGTAAATCCCTTAAACCCTCCAATGGCAAAAATACCTAAAATATCTTTCTAAACAGATGAATCCACTGAATGTTGACCAAGAGGGGGGATTTCATACTTTTGTCATATCAAATCCAGCAAAATGTCAGATCATCGGCCAGTAGGGGTATTTGATTCAGGTCTTGGGGGTCTTTCGGTGTTGTTGTCGCTCTACGGGACACTCCCGGATGAATCCTTTATATACTACGCTGATTCGGCCTGGTGCCCTTACGGCAGCAAGTCGATGGCTGAAGTTCGGGAACGGACATTCAGGATCACAAGGTTCCTGATGGATAAAGGGGCCAAAGCCATCGTAGTTGCCTGTAATACTGCCACTGCTGCAGCCATCGACGACTTAAGGGCCAGTTTCCCCATCCCGTTCATCGGGATTGAACCGGCCATAAAACAGGCCGCCCTTCATACACGCAGCGGCAAAGTGGGTGTGCTGGCGACCAGGAACACATTCCAGGGGAGGCTCTTTATGGAGACATCCGCCCGGTTTGCCAATGACAAAGACCTGCATATCCAGCCCGGTGATGGGTTGGTGGAAATTGTGGAAGAGGATCGGATTGCCACCCCTGAAGCAAGGCAACTTTTATTGAGCTATATTACCCCAATGATTGAAGCCGGAGTGGATCAGATCGTCCTGGGATGCACCCATTACCCGTTCCTGATTCCGGAAATCAGAGCCATGGTGCCGGATGATGTAATCATCCATGACCCATCGCCGGCTGTGGCCAGGCAAACGAAGCATATTCTTGAAGACAACGGACTGCTTAACAAGGCTTCCTCACATCAGGATCTCTTCTTTACATCGGGTGACACCCGGATGATGGAACAAATGCTGATCCGCCTCGGGATGCGCAGCATCCATGCAAAACAGGTGATTCTTTAGTCAATAAGTGCGGGTAACCCTGTCGTTCACCACCAGGATAAAATCTGCCTTGCCCAGCGAAGCGGAATCCAGTGAATCGAGTTGACTTTGTTCAACAGTGGATATGGTGATAATCTTCAAACCCGGCACATATTGGTTCAGGTACCAGACAATACCCTCACCATTATCGGAATGGTAACTGCCGTTGAAATGGAGAAAACGTTTACCCGGTTCATAACCATTGGTAATAAACCAGGCCATCGTGGCATCCTTGATGGCCTGGGCCCTGGGCAGATTATTGTTGGCATGCATGGCAGGCCCACCCATGGCTGCCATGGCCTTATAACCCGGCAGTTCAGGATCATAAGGCACTGGCAACGGAGCAATCCAACGTTTTGCTTCAGCTGAAAGGCCATCCAGCGCCTCAAACCCCTTGCTGTTCACCATCGCAGCATATCTGCGGGGGATATTTGTAGCAATGAACGGAACCCCTTTTTCGGCAGCAAAAGAGATCAGGGGCTTATAATCCGTCTTGTGATTGTTCCATAAACGGGCTCCCGCTTCAAAATCGCGCTCACGGATCAAACCTGAGAGGTACTCATCCAGAA
>JAWOGX010000332.1:0-7511 GCA_046496455.1 Bacteroidales bacterium
GGTTCGAAGTTCCTGGTTCGAAGTTCCTGGTTCGAAGTTCCTGGTTCGAAGTTCCTGGTTCGAAGTTCCTGGTTCGAAGTTCGAAGAAGTAAACCCCAAACCCTAAACCTCAAACCCTAAACCCCAAACCTCAAACCCTAAACCTCAAACCCCAAACCTCAAACCCTAAACCCCAAACCTCAAACCCTAAACCTCAAACCCCAAACTTCAAACCTCAAAAATATGAACA
This sequence comes from Bacteroidales bacterium, assembly GCA_046496455.1. Lineage (GTDB taxonomy): Bacteria > Bacteroidota > Bacteroidia > Bacteroidales > SKPS01 > SKPS01. The sequence goes on from JAWOGX010000332.1 coordinate 230, forward strand.
AACTAGCAGCATTGATCGCATTATTAATGATTTCATGGATGGTACCGAGCCAGGATCCGGATGCCATCATGAAGAAAGTTGACCAGAACATGTCATCAAAAAACCGGATCGTGGAATCCTCCATGACGGTCCACAGCCGCCGGAGCAGCCGTACCATCACTTCCAAAACGTGGGCGGAGGGGACAAAAAAATCCTTCACGGAGTACCTTTCCCCGGCGAGCGAGAAAGGGACTAAAATGCTCAAGCTGGAGAATCAGCTTTGGATATACAATCCCTCTACCGACAGGACCATCCAGATCTCCGGCCATATGCTCCGGCAGTCGGTCATGGGATCAGACCTCTCCTATGAAGACATGATGGACGACAGAAAGCTCACCGAGGTGTATACCGCCAAAGTGATAAAAACGGAGAAGATCGGAGACCGGACAACCTGGCAACTTGACCTGACCGCTAAGGTTCCGGATATACCTTACCATTCCCAGAAAGTCTGGATTGATCAGGAGCGGTATGTGCCACTGAAGCAGGAAATGTACGCCAAAAGCGGGCAATTGCTCAAAAGGATTGAACTCTCGGATGTAAAGAAGGTGCAGGGGCGCTGGTTCCCCCATACCATGGTTTACAAAGACATTCTGAAGCAGGGCAGGGGTACCGATTTTAAGATCACTTCCATTAAGTTTGATCAGGATATCCCCGCTCAAATCTTCACCAAGGGGTCTCTGAAGAAATGAGAAGGATTTCAGTCGCGGTCTCCTCCAGACACGCTGTGATCACTATTCAATCACAACTTTACGTGTTGTCCTGGTATCTCCGTCACTGATCACAACCAGGTATGTACCCCTTGACAAACGGGAGACCTGAATTTGGGCAAAACCAGTGCCTGGGCTGACAGGTACATCAATTTGACGACCCATGAGATCCGTCACGGCAATGTTGGAAAACTCTACTCCGGGTCCCGTGATAGTAATCGTCCCTGAAGCCGGATTCGGGTAAATGGTGATCTCATTATTTGATTCTGATTCAGGCACATCCGTCAAACCCGATGTAGTGAAACTGTATTGAAACCCTCCACCAAAATCGGGCTGAAAAGTCTTGATAATGCTGCCGTTGATGTTTTTCAGCCTGGCATACCCCGTACCCTGGGCAGAATTGGCCCACCAGCTCAATCCGTCATGCCCTGAATCTTCAAAAAAGAGCGTGTAACACCCGTCGAGATCAAAGGTGTCACGATAAATGGTATTTGCCGAGGAAAGATCACTGGCACCCGGTAACACATTCCCCGCCTCATCAGTAATCCTGTATGAATTCTGACTGGGGTAATTGTTGGTCCTCACCTCCACCACAAATTTGCCGGCAATCTTGTCTGTTACTGCAAAGGGCGCACTGCTGTGATTGTTGTGCAGATAATCGTCAGCTATGCCATTGGTCGAAATAATCCTGGCGTGAAAAACATTGCCGGAAGAGAGAAAGTCGTTGCTCCAGAGCGAACCGGTGGGCAATGTTATATGCATGGTATCCATCGCACCAAGACTACCTGCCCAGCTGTGGGATTGTTTGGCTGAAGCGTTGTTCAGCCAGTACTCAATACCGATGGATGTGAGGGTTGCTGCCCCGGCATTCATGACGATGATTTCAGGATTGGAACAGACCGGATTCTTTCTGGAGTGCAACACCTGGTCGGATGGGGTTTTGATTTCAACAAGGAAGGCATCCAGGTTATGGTTTGGTGGTCCATAAGTGACAAGCTGGAAAGCTGTCAGGTATCTGTAATCCCCGGCCGGCTTCTGCGGTGGGGAGCAATGGTAATCGAGCACGGCCGATGTCCCCGGGGTCAGCACAGGTGTCAGATCCAGCATTTTGGTGAGGGAAACCTGCCCCGGGCACCACCCCTGACGATCGTAAACCCATGTGCCCCCTTGCGGAAATACAGGATTGAAAGCGCACTCTTCTGTGATCTGCCAGCTGAAGCTGTTCATGGTACTGTCAACCCTGAAATAGTGATCCACCGCACCTCCATTCTGATGAAATTCCCCGTCACTTCCATGGCCGGTAATGGTTGCCCTCAGCCTGAAATGATCTCCTCCCTGATCCAGCGTAACATTCACAGGGGCAAAACGGCTATCATTATTGATGGCAGCGATGGATGCCTGGCCATCCCTCGCAGAACCCTGCCACAATTGGTTGAATCCGATCACATCCCTGGCCGGGGTCCCCACGATGAACAGAAAATCGATATCAAGCTCCTCCTGCCATACACCACCCGTCATCATCATCCGCTTATTCCCTTTCAGCAGGGGTGTGAAATCCGTCACATCAAAATACCAGGTCTTGCCGTAATAGCCAAGATCAAGCCCTTTCCCATAGGGAGTCACAAAGGACATGATTTCGTTGTACCATGGAAACCGCCTGAGGTAATTCAATGTGGTGATCTGAACAGAATCCTCTGGCACAACGGCGATCGTGGACAGCAATGTATCCGCTTCACCATCCATGATCTTAAGGGGTGCCGCGTGATAGAGGAAAAATGTGGTATCAAGATTCACCTGGTCATGCTGGACGGCTCCGGGTGGGGCAGGAATGATTGAATATGCTTTTACTTCGGATGGAAGCCGCTCAACTGAATCCATGGCATATCCGGAAACTGGTGTAAGCTGGTAGTTACCTCTCAACAGCACGATATTGGGTCTCGTGGAAGCTGAGGTGAACAGTGTATTCAATTTGTCCCCCCTGTCAAAGCTCCATTGCAGATTACTCCCTGATGACACAACATTGTTCCTGATATCGGCCAGTGAAACCCCAGCCCCTTCATCAGCCGGGTAATAGGCAACCAGGTCCGGCCATGATGGATGCGTAGAATCAATCGGTGAACGCATCCATGCCTGGATCTCATTCACCGAAAGCGCTTTCTCCCAAATCGTAAGCTCCCTGATCCTGCCCTTGAAATTGTTGGTCAGGGTGTTATTGTTGCCAAGCATCAGATTCAGCAGTGTCATCGGCTTTGTCATGCCGGCACCACTATGCCATAATATGCCGTTCAGATAGATATGCATAGTGCCCGAAGTCGCATTCTTGGTAAAGGTCCAATGGTTCCATTGCCCTTCATATTCAGAGGGGGTGGCTGCCTTGAATATCCTGTCGTATCCACCCGCATATCCGCAGTCGAAGTAAATGTTCTCATTAGCCCAGGGGAGATGAAGGTTAAGGTGCCTCTGCCCGGCAACCCCGGCATATCCGTAAAGAATAGAAGTATTTGCCGGCAGCTGGTCCGGGTGACCATAAACCCAGAACCCTACCGTAATCTCATTATCGATCCCTCCGAAATGGGTTGTATTGATATTGACCAGCCCGGATGAACTGAGGTCCAGTGCATAATAATTCCCCGAGGTAAGCAGCATTGAGAAAGCAGTACCATGACCATGTAAAACAACGGGGCTTCCCGGAACCGTATTGGTGAAAGAGAATTCAATCAGCAGATTGCTGATGCCATCCCAGACAAAAGGTGTGTGAAACTGAATCCTGTTAAGCCCGGTTGTAAATGAAAAATGATGATTGTACACATTGGTAAACCCATCCAGGACGATCGTCTTAGGATTCATTACAGCCAGCTGGGTATGCCGCATCCCTACCTTGAAAAATTTTGCCTCTCCACCTGAATTGGCAACATCCACAAAAAAGCCGTCAATGTTGCCGGCAGAAAAACCTGCTGCTGTTAATTCCGCTGCTGTGTATAGCACCTGAGATTTCACGGCATGCTCATCGGTCCTCAGCAACTCCGGGCATAGAGCGCTCCCGGTTCCAATCAAATACTGGCTCTCGGCCAAAATGCTGTCGAGCAACACCCCTATTTGCGTATACCTGGCGTAGTCAAACAAAGATACACTGGTATATGGGAAGACTGTGCCGGTAAAGTTTGTGATGATATGACTCGGATGGGTAGTGTTGACCTCTTGAATCCTGGCAGAGTCTACAATGAAGGTATTGCAGGAATAGTCCCACTCCCCGCAACCCTGGTCTGGCGCCGACTGCGTGGAAACCAATGCATTTTTGCACCGCATGTTATATTTCATGATAATCCGCTCAAACGTCAGATTACCGGAAGGGAAACTGAGCAACGTATCGCGGCTGGTGCTGCCATATTTGAAGGCACTGACCACGATGGTATCACCGGGTTGCTGCGCACTGGCAATCACTGCCATCAGGAGTGCACCGCATATCATCCATATTTTCTTCATGAATATTCTGCATTAGGTTTTGGCAAAGATACTAAACGCATTTAGAAATCATTGCCAATGATCAATCAAGAAAAAAGACCGTAAGTGAAAAACCAGTATATTTGACATCCCTTGCATTCTTCGATATGATCAGGAAATTGGTGTATCCTCAGGCGGTTGCTTGCTACGCCTTGTATCAGGCTAATGCCACAAGACGTCGTTCGGGATGTCTGCTGGTGACTGTGCTGTTTTTTTTAACCCTGCCTGTGTGCAATATCCATAACAGTGTTGCACAGAATCTTGTCCCAAACGGGGATTTTGAGCTATACTCCTCATTGCCTAATTACTATGGACAATGCAGCCTGGCAATCGGCTGGTCAAATGTGAACGGGCATTATTCGCTGTCCCTCCACGCAAGCCCTGATTACTTTCACACCCTTGGTTCTGTTCCCTACTCTTTAGGTCAGATTGCACCTTTTTCCGGGAAAGCGCAGATGGGGGTTTGCACTTATCTGGATCACGTCCCCGATTTCCGGGAATACATTTCGACACAACTCTCGTCACCACTGATACCAGGAATCCAATATTCATTGTCTTTCTGGCTATCAAGCGGCCATAATGGAAGCTATACTTTCTGCACAGGCAATTTCGGGATTCACTTCTCTCAAGGACCACTTTTTCAGGCTTTGTATGAACCCATTGCGGTTACGCCACAGTTCGAAATTCCCGGTATCATCAACCATCCCAACACATGGCAACAATATCATTTTCTATTTATTGCAACCAATAGCTGGGACCATATCACGTTCGGTAATTTCACGGATGATCTTACAACCCTAAAATCCAATGGATTAACTGGTGCTTATTCTTTCATTGACAAGATTGAACTCCGTGTAGATCAGCCCTGGCTTGAGGTGATCGGGGATACACTGATCTGTTATGGTGATACAGCCAGGATTTATGCCTACGGTGGCATGAATTACACCTGGACCGACAGCAACCACCCCTCAGTGATCATCTCAACAGACTCTGCGATTCTCGTCTCTCCATCGGTTACAACAACCTATTTGGTTTACACCCTTAACGACACAGCCTCTTTTACTGTTAAGGTGGCACCCCCCATTAACATTTTCCTGGGCCATGACACACTGCTTTGTGAGGGGGATATGCTCGGCCTTGATGCTTCGTTTCCCGGGGCAACCTATCTCTGGCATGATGGATCCGTGAATGCATCTCTCCTGGTAACCCAACCCGGCGAATTTTGGGTGAAGGTAACGGTAGATCAGTGCAGCAAAACAGATTCTATCAACATCACGATGCAGGATTGTGACATCCTACTTAAAATGCCGAATGTCTTTACCCCTAACAATGATGGTTACAACGACTATTTTATCCCCTATGAGATGAAAGGGGTCGAACATGCCACCCTCACAATCTTCAATCGATGGGGAAAGACCATTTTCAGCACCGACAATCTCCCGAAAGGCTGGGATGGCCGTTGCGGATCATCGCTGTGTTCAGAAGGCACTTATTACTGGACCATTCGCGTTGACACACTGCATGAAGAGTATCGAACAATGCATGGGGTTGTGATGCTGTTAAGATAAAATAGCTTGCCATATAAACCAGAAAAAACTTCATATTCTTAACTCCATTAAATATTAAAAAATGGCCGAAAACGAATTTGACAAAGGGGTAAAATTCTCATACAACGACAGCATCAATTATGCAGAGAAAACGATAGTCAGCAAGTATGTGATCAAGAGTTAATCTGCACATAAAAAAACAGAGGGCGTCTCATAAGAGGCGCCCTCTGCTATTTTACGATATTCCTGATGTAACTATCTGTTCCTGCTATTGGAAGGGGATGATGACCTGCCGGAAGAGGATGATGGCCTTGAAGCCGGTGAGCTGCTTCTGGATGGTGAACTGCTCACGCTGTTACGACTGCTGCTGCTTCCCTTGCTTACTGTTGCAGCGCGGTTGCCGGATTGACCTGAGGACTTTACAGTGCCTGAGTTTCTCGTTGCGGCAGGAGCACTGCTGTTGCTCCGGCTCTTGACTGTTGCAGGTTTTGAGCTGGTTGCCGAACTATTCCTGCTGGATGAGGGTGCGGTAGTTACAGCCCTGTCAGGCTTTGAAGCCGGTTTGCTTCTCGTGGAAACCGCGGATGACCTGTTTCCGCCTGAGGAACCAGCGCTTGCACTGTTTGTCCGGACTGTAGCAGATGAACCGGAAGGTCGGCTGCTGCTGTTGCCTGACCTCACAGCTGGAGCGGTGGCCTGCGGCCTGGCAGTGTTACTGGTGCCCCTGACTGCCGGGGATGTTGCCTGCGGACGTGCGCTGGTGCTGTTTGTCCTTACCGAAGGAGTAGTAGCCCGTGCGCGGGTGTTGCCCTGATTGCTATTGGTCCTTACAGTGGTTGCAGCACTGTTGTTCCTGCTGTTCTGCGTGATGGTGGTATTGGCAGTGCGGCCTGTGTTGCCTGTAACCTGGCTGTTTCTGTTTCCATTTGCAGCAGGATTTGCATTAGATCCAATCTTCTCGCCTGGAATGCGCCCGGCGGCAACTCTGTCGTGATAAAGGTTCTTCCCTCTTGACAACTCTTCCGGCCTTGAATAGGTGGATTTGTATTTCCCTTCCCTGGCCCATACCACAACATTGGGAGACCTGTGGCGAACACCTGTATAGTAGAAGTCATGGTACCTGTGATAGCGGTAGTGCGGCCACGGGCGATAGTAAGCATAGTAATGATTGTACCAGTTGTAATGATAACCATAGTAATAGTGCCAGTAATAAGGGCTCCAGGTGCTCCAGTAAACCGGATAATATCCGTAGTACCAGGGTGAGCGCCAAACGACGTAAGTCGGGAGAAAAATATACCTCACAACCGGCCAGGCTGCCACCTGGTAGTAGGTTGTGGTGACCACCGTGACACTCTTGGCCTGGGTAGGGGCATTGCCCTTGTATCCGGGATTGGGCGTTTCGCCGTAATTGGGTTCGATGATATAATTCTTACCATACAGCGCTTCATCACCAACGAGCTGAATCTGTGCAGTTCCATCGGAGAACTT
>JAWOGX010000068.1:0-6092 GCA_046496455.1 Bacteroidales bacterium
AGCAGCATCGCCTGGTAACGTTTCACACCGTCATTCACTGGTGTGAGGAGCTTTTCTGCCTCGATGGTGACCCTGATCCGCTCCTTATGGTTTGCCGGGGCTACTGCTGCCAGGGGGTCACCCAGCTTAGGGATGAGCTCCCAATCGAAATCCACATCATGGATCGGGGTCAATGAACCATTATACTGGTACCCGAGTTTCAGCATCACTTCGCCATGAATGCTCCAGAACAGGTTGTGCAACTCTTCCGGCATCTCCTCTTTCCATCCTCCGGCTCTCCCTTTCCGGAAATTCTTTTGGGCAAGTTCCCTCTTCTCCTTTTCTGTCATTGCATGATCCCTGCCTGCCCCATATTTCGGGATTCCGAATTTCAGGGCCTCAAAGCCAGGGATCCTGGAGTAGTCCCCTTCGGGCAACCCTGCCAGGAGACGTATCTTCTCCATGCAGCCGATGGTATCTGTGATCAGGTCTTCATAACGGATCACCAGGTCTGCACGCTGGATCCATTCCGAGACATTCTTCGACCACCCTCCGAAAAAGGAGCCCTTTTCAGCGTAGATCGCTGCCTGCATATTCGCGATGAAATCGCTGCCGGGGGTGATGATATCACTGCGGTGGTGGGCGATAGAGACCATGGCGTCGCGGCCGTCGCGAACCAGGTAAACGGCTTTGATGCCTGGATCGTAGGGGATCAGCCGCGAAGGGAGCATATGGGTTTTTACCACCGGGAAGTTGCCATAATCTTCTTCCAGCAGCCCTCCGTGATCATCAATATCAAAGGTTGCCGATTCAAGTCCGAAGACATCAAAAAGGATATTGCGCACGAAAGTATTCCCGGATCGGGGAAAAGAGGCAAGCCAAAATTTCCGCGCATTCTCTCCTGTCATCAGAGGTGATATTTCAGGCTTTCAATATTATCCTTGTGGTAGCCAAGTTCTTCGAGGACGGTTCCGTGCCGTTCCAGGAAGAGCTGCTGCATTTCCGGCGGCATCTCTTCCCGCCAGGCCCCGGGTTCACCACGGCGGAAAAACAGCCTGGAAAAATCATCTGCAAAGTCCCCGATGCGATCATTCGATATGTATGCATGCTTCCCTTCACGCTGACTTTCGAAGGTTGGTATCCTGGTGAAATCCGGTACCGGAAGTGGGCAATGTTCCATAAGTTTCCGTATGCATTTCTCCGGCTCAGCAATGAGTTGTTCGAAATGGAAAATCAGGTGCGCCCTGGGAATCCAGGCTTTCAGGTTGGCTGACCACCCGCCGAAATGACTCCCACCAGGGGCACAGATGGCCTCAAGGAGATTCCCGGAAAACGGACTTCCCGGTTCTATGATATCGGAACGGTGATGTGCCTCAGACACCACGGCGTCGCGTCCATCACGAATAATGAGAATGATAAAGGTATCCTGATCGGGGAAAGGGGCTGAATCATCAGGCAATTCATGAGTCTTGATGATCCTTGAAGGAAAAAGTTCTTTCAGCTCTTCGGGCGTATAATGTCGGTTATTGATGAAAAACATATCCCTCTCCCTCACCCAGGGCGAATCCGCAACATCTGAAAGAAACCTGTAACGGTCGTAGGAATTCCAGGAAAAGAGCCCGAAGACATCCTTGAAAATATGACGCATAAAGGTATTTCCCGACCGGGGATAGGAAACGATACAGATATTGTAATTTGTGTTTTCCATCATCGGCACCTTTACCAGTTCTCTTTCTGAAGCAATTGCTGATACTCCCTGATCACCTCGGCAGGTTTCCCGAGGGCAATGCATTCACCTTGATGGATCAGCGCTACCCGGTCGGCATACTCTTCCAGGGTGCTGAACTTGTGGGTCACATGGACGATGGTGCGCTGATCCACGAAAGCGCTCCTGAAAATCGCTTCCGATTTGAGGCGGTAGGTCTCATCCCCCACCCCACCGAAGAATTCATCCATCAGGAAAATGTCTGCCCGGGCATGCACGGCAATGGCAAAGGCAAGCCTGCTTTTCATCCCCCTTGAAAAATACTTGATCCTGGTGTGCTTGTAATCATGCAATCCGGCAAAAGAGAAGATCTCCTCCTCCTTTTCACGAATGACTGCCAGCGGCAGGCCCAGGATGGAGGCATTGACCAGTACATTCTCCATTGCCGACAGCTCGTGGTTGAAACCCAGTCCAAGGCTCATCCGGATCATCTTCCCGTTGATCTCTGCTACACCCCCCTTGTCCGGCGGCATCAGGCCGCTCATGATATGCAACAGGGTTGACTTCCCACTCCCATTTTTTCCGATCACCCCAAAAAACTCACCCCGCCTGATTTCCAGGTTGACATCTGAAAGCGCTTTGATCACGCGCAACGGCCTGATCCTGTAAAACCCCGTGACCAGTTCCTGGATTGAACGGGGCTCCTTCTCCCTGAACCGGAATGTTTTGCTCACATTCCGGAGGATGATGCTGTGCTGTCCTGCTTCCATGCTACACTTTCTCCAGGATTTTGTGTGAATACTTTCTGAAGACCAGCATACCCACTGCCAGGATGACCAGTGCATAGAGGAAGGTCCATCCAAGCAGCAGGAAATCGGGGGGCTCACCGTAAAGCAACCCTTGTCTCATATTGATGATGATCCCGGCCAGGGGGTTGATCCAGATGAGGACCGGCAACGATTCGAACAGGATTGCCTTGGCGTAGAAGATCGGATTGATCCAGAACCAAAGCAGCAAAACCATGTCCCAGAGGTGTTCGATATCCCTGAAATAGATATGGATGGTGGAAAGGATCAGGCTGATGCCGAACATCAGGATGGCCAGGATCAGCACCACAGGGATCACCCACAGGATGTGCCAGGTGATGGGGATGCCGGTGATGATACTCATCAGCATATACATCAGGAAATTGAATAGCAAGCCGTTAAGGATGGTCAGTGTTCCTGAGATGAAAAGGTCGATCTTGTCGAAGCTGATATTTTCGATCAGATAACGCTTGGATGCCATGGTGGAAATCCCCTTCTTCGTGGCCTCCTGGAATGATATCCATATCAGCAGCCCCGAAAAAAGGTACAGGGCGTAGTTTTCAATATCGTTTTTGAAGATGGTGGTAAACACCAGGTAGTAAACCAGCAGCCTGAACAACGGGTTCAGGAACGCCCATAAAACACCAAGCCGGCTTTCGTAATAGCGCTTATGGAAGTCTATCCTGGCAAGGAGGAGTATCCGCTCCCGGCGGTTCCGGTTGTGCAATAGCGTGTAAACTGATTCCTCCTGTGGCATGGCTTGGTCTTGAGGGGTTCAAAAGTAAGGAAAAGATCGTTTGCCGGGAATACACCATGGCGAATTCCCATGTGATGACCGGACAACTTCCTTTTTGATACCTTTGTACGTCAACAAAAACATGATGAAAAACGCAGCTCCTCGTACCAGATCATTCATTTTCAATTATTTATTTCTTATATGGATATCCGTCTCTGTTGGATTGGCAGGGTGTGGAAAGAAAACACCGCTGGAAGTTGATCTGAAAGGGATTACGGTTTCTCCGGTGTATCACCATTTTGAGGATGTGCTGTACGCCATTCCCGACACACTGTTTTTTGAGCAGTTTCCAGACATTTTTCCAGCGTTTTCGTTGCTGTTTATGCAAGATGAAGCCGACTCACTGATTACGGCAGAGATGCTGCTTTTCAGAACCGACCCCGGATTCCTGGAGCTGATGGAACGGAAGCTGGCAGTGATGGGGGATATGACCAGGGAGAAGGGTATGATTGAAGAGGTATTGAAGCACTACCGGTATTACTATCCTGATGCACCTGAGTACACCATTTTCACCCACATGCCGGGTTTGGATATGAGCCTGTTGCAGCACCCTGTGAGTGCCAACGACACATTGGTGATTATCTGCACCGATTTTTTCCTTGGAAGTGATTTCGGGCCTTACCAGATGGTGGGGATTCCGGCATACAAAAGGACCTGGATGGATCGTGTAGCCAATGAAAGCGCCATAAATCCAATGACCATCCTGAACACGATATGAGACACCAATATCCTGCCATGGTTGCACATCCCATTCTGTATTCGGATCCCACGAGCAGGTATAGGTGTCAATCCCATCAGGAATAACCATATCCGTCTTAGGTTCAATCCAATATCCAAGACCCCATGCGTGACATTGTACTTCAATCGGTCCTGGCATCAACCAAGCCGCTTCTACAGTGCCGGTGATGCTGTCAGCATCAAGATCCACCTCTCCTGTGATTAAGCCGATCTGCACCTTTGTCTCGTAAACCGTACCATCGACATCTATTTCACCATATACCCAATCAAAGGGCTGGATATTTGGTCGCTCAGGAACCCAGGGATCCCCATAACTTGTGGAAAAACCTGTTCCGCCGTCAAACCAAGGGATTTCACTCGTAACCATCTCTGCCAACGCTTTGACCGTTACGCCATCGTTCTCTGTAAGCGTCAACTTGAGAGCATATCCAGGAGGGTAATCACCATCGATCCAATCATGGCTATAATTTATTCCCATGATCAAGTCTGGCGTTCGAAAATAAACATTTATACCCACCCAGGCTGTACCTTCTTCAAAACCAAAGTGAATATGACCTTCCGCCCCCTTAGGAACATTATCATAGATCACGAAGTAATTACCATCCGGATCGGTCACTAATTCTCGATACCCATCCTCCCACCACCCGTTCACATTCACCCATTCTTGATTTCGACCGCCAATCTGCCCCCAGACCTTATTAGTCTCTGAGCCGGCATTAGCAGTGATCGGGTCTGGAAAAGAAATCATAACCGGTTCGAGACCGGTACCAGCAGTAACAATGATCTCATCACCCGGGTTGATCTCAATCGGATACTCTACACCCCATTCACCAATTGAATCTACGTCAACAGTGGCAACAACATCACTATTGATCTGAATGGTCAAAGTTGTGTCAGGTTGGGCTATACCCCACATCCAGGTACCTCGCCATGGATTGTGCCAGAAGTACACCTCAGACACCTCTGAAGAATTTTCTCGATACCCCATTGAAGCAGAGGTTTGATAGGTTATCATTTTGATATCATCCAATTTCAACCCATCGCTGCCAACATGGTTGGTGGGACTGTAGGATTGATTTATTGAAGATGGGTACCGGTGATACCCCGTCGGTTGATACAAGCGACCTGGCGCTTCCCTATTGACCGATGACGGATAAGTTTGCTCCTGATGTGAGTAGGTTAGTGGCGGTTGATTCACTTCTGGATGTGTCGCTCCCATTTTTGCGAACCCTACTTCAAGCGTGGAATCTGCCTGCGCCTTACCCCAGGGCAAGGTGCTCATCATAACCATCAGGGCCAAGCAGATTGTCAGTCCTAATCTTGAGAAATTCCTAAAAGATATTTTTTTGCTTGTTTGATGCATGTATTCTCCCTAAATGTACTTTCCTAAGTCCAATTTAATAAATACTGAGAAGATGTTTACATTTATTTTACATAAACCCTCCTTGAAACTATTTATATTATTTTAATATTGATATGAATATAAATCATTATTCAAATACTGTCAATAGAAACTTAATGTTATGTCAAGTGAGTGAAGCGCATCTTCTGCTATCAGGTTTTTGCGCATTCCGGTGAAACCGACCAATAATTCCGGAAATAATCGACCACCATGTCGGAATAGCAAAACTGGTCAACATATTGTACATCAAGTGGACGACATGGTGTGCTGAGCACGGATTTTTCGCTGTGATTCACCTAGCAATTCAACCCTTTGGGCATTATGCACCAATCGATCAAGGATGGCATCAGCCAGGGTGAGGTCCAGAAAACGGGCGTGCCAAGCTGAGACGGGGAATTGTGAAACCAGCAAATTAGACATCCGAATGTAGCGGTTGGCCTAAATATCCAGCAGATACTGGGCTTCAATGAGGGAAAGTGAATCACCCAACCAGTCATCGAGAATGAGTAAATCGGTCTTGCGCAGAGACCGGATCAATTGAGAATATCTGCCTTCCAACTGGTCGATTTTCATCTCCAGTAAGAACCTGGGGAGATGGAAGTAGCGAGTGACTAGGTCCTGTTCACAGGCTGCCCGACCCAGAGCGCAGGCAATGTAAGTCTTTCC